>DASVOW010001092.1:0-4355 GCA_036383155.1 Ktedonobacterales bacterium | reverse complement strand
CGGATTGTCTGTGCATCGCTTGCTGTCCTTTGCCTTGCATGGTTCTTCATCGAACTACCGGGGCGCTATACCGAGATGGTGACCTTGGCCCGGTCTTTGGCGAATGTTGGTGACATGCTCCCCGGCGTCGGGTATGCACTGACTCCCAGCACCATGTTGCCCCTCTATGCCGATGCCGCGTTCGCGCTCGAAGCACTGGCTGCACTCGGATTCTTCGTGGTCGCCGCTCTCATCTTCTGGCGGCGCATGCGCGATCCTGTGGCGCTCTTCGTCTCGCTGATGCTGGTGGCCTTCGGTGCGGCATTGCCCGGCACCGCCTATGCACTGCTGCATAGCTTGCCCATCTGGCGTGCGCCAGCCGGACCGGTGCAGGCACTGGGATGGTTTCTGCTGCTGCCCTTCGCGTATCTCTTTCCCACGGGGCGATTCGCGCCACGCTGGACATGGCTGCTTGTGCCGCTGTGGGCGCTCTGGGTGCTGAGCTTCTTCCTGCTGGCGGATGCGCTGGAGCAGTGGTCCAATCTCTTCGTTCCGCTTTCTTTCGTGGTCTGGGTGATCTGGCTTGGCAGCGGAGTGCTGGCACAGCTCTATCGCTATCGCTATGTCTCGACGCCCGTACAGCGCCAGCAGACCAAATGGGCTGTCTTTGGCTTTGTCTTGGCGGTCATCGGCTCTGGTGTAGTTACTGTTCCTCATATCATCTTGCTCTCGCAGAGTCAATCCGATTCGCTGGATATCTTTTACCGCCTCATCGCTGTGGCGGTGATGAGTCTGGCAGCGCTGCTCATCCCGCTCACCATTGGCATTGCTATCCTGCGCTACCAACTCTTCGACATCGATAAGCTGATCAATCGTACGCTGGTCTATGGCTCGCTTACCGCGCTCCACGTGTGCATCTATCTGACCAGCGTCTTCGTGTTGGAGTCGGTGTTGCGCGCGATCACGGGCCAGACGTCGAGCATTGCTGTGGTGGCTGCGACGCTTATCACTGTCGCTTTGTTCCGGCCGTTGCGTCGGCGCATTCAGCGTGCTATCGACCGGCGCTTCTATCGCCGCAAGTATAACGCCGCCCGCGTGCTCGACGAGTTTAGCGCTTCTCTGCGCCAGGAAGTTGATCTGGTCCAGCTTCGTGCTCATCTGGTTACTGTGGTGGCTAGGACGATGGAGCCGGAGCATGTCTCGCTCTGGCTCAATCATCCGACGCCACCCCAGGCAAAGATTGAGTAGTGTGCAAGGTTGTACGGAGGAATCACTATCCCGTAACGTTCTCGTGACGCACTGTTGGGTATGCTGCGTATGCAGAGAGGCGGAGCGGGTTGGACTCATCATTCCACTGTCGCTCGCCTTGGTATTCGAAATGTTGCTTGTGTGCTGTGGTGATGGCGACATTCGCCCACTCGCCCGCCTTCTGCAGCAGAGTGCTAGCCTGAGTATTGTTGGTCCTGCGCGTGGGGGCGAGGAGAGAGGTTGAGCGCCATGGAACTCCCTGGTGATGTATCCAATACCGCGAACGGTGGAGAGGCATCTATCTCGATGCCGCAGTCTGAGCAGCAAGCGCCGCGCGACGCCACCTATTGGGCGCAGCATGGCACGGGGCTGAAGGTCTCGAATGTGCCGCCTGGAGCGGTCAACCTTAATGTCAATGGTCGCAGCGTTGTCGGGCCGCTTCAGGGCTTTGGCAAGATGTGGCAGAAGATCTACGCGGTGCGGATCAGCGGCGGCAACGTCACACCTGGGGAGGTCATCGCCGAGTGGAAGCGCAACTTCGCCAGCTTCTGGCCGTCTGATGCGCACTTCTACGGTCCGCTGACGGGTATTGCGCCGGGCGAGGTAGCGCTGCTCAATCTGGCCGTCGGTGGGATGCCGCTCTCTACTGGTGTGATGGTGCTCTACGCCGACGACGAGTCGTTCACGCTGATGACGCCGCAGGGGCACATGTTCGCCGGGTGGATCACCTTCAGTGCGTATGAGGATGGGGGCGCTACCGTCGCGCAGGCTCAGGTGCTGATGCGGGCGAACGATCCCATCTATGAGCTTGGCCTCCAATTCGGCGGACACCGCAAGGAGGATGTCTTCTGGCAGCACACGTTGCGCTCCCTCGCGGCACACTTCGGCGTCACGGGGGCGACGGTGCGGACCAACGTCGAATGTGTGGATCCCAAGCGCCAATGGGCTCATGCGAGCAACATCTGGCACAACGCCGCCGTGCGCACGGCTTTTGCCCTGCCTCTGCGGATCTTTGGTGGTGGGCGGCGCGCCTGAACGCAGTATCGCGTGCCTTCCGGTCGCCAACCAGCCGGGTGAACGTGGTATCATATCATCAGGAACGTGTGCGACATGCGCCATAGCTGATGGGGTATGTCGCTCTGTGCCTCGGCTCCACTTGGGTGAGTCGGGGCTATCTATCTGAAGAAGTGGTACGTGTAGAGACATGAGTGAGCTTACGTCACGCATTGAATCCCTCCGCCGCCGCGTTGATGAAATGGCGGTGCATCTTTGACGTCGCTGGCAAGAAGCAACAGCTAGAGACCATCGAGCAGGAATCGCTCGCCCCCGACTTCTACGCCGACCGCGCGAACGCCCAGCGCCAGATGCAGCAGCTTAGCAGGCTGCGCGACGAGGTCACTACCTGGGAGACACTGCAATCGCGCTTGAGCGAACTGCTGGAGCTGGCCGAGATACTCGAAGTCGAGCCCGATCCTGACCTGAAGGCCGAGATTGATGAGTCGCTGCGACAGATCGAGGCCGAGCTGGAGAAGCAGCGGTTCAGGTTGCTGCTGAGCGGCGAGCACGACGCTAAGTCGGCCATCGTCTCGATCCATGCGGGCAACGGCGGCACCGATGCCCAGGATTGGGTGCAGATGATGCAGCGGATGTATATGCGCTGGGCCGAGGATCACGACTACAAGGTGGAACTGCTGGACGAGACGCCGGGTGAAGAAGCCGGCATCAAGAGCACGACCTTTAGCGTGTCGGGTCCGCATGCCTATGGCTACCTGCGTGGCGAGGCGGGTGCGCACCGCCTGATCCGCCTGTCGCCTTTTGACGCGGCCCACCGGCGGCAGACCTCGTTTGCCAAGGTGGAGGTGATGCCTGACATTGGTGACGAGCCGGCCGAGATCGTGATCCGTCCCGAAGACCTTGAGGTGGATACGTTCCGCTCGACGGGCAAGGGCGGCCAGCATATCAACAAGACCGACTCGGCGGTGCGCATGAAGCATAAGCCGACGGGCATCGTCGTCACCTGTCAGAATGAGCGCTCGCAGATTCAGAACCGTGAGCTGGCGTTGCGCGTGCTCAAGTCGCGTATCTACGAGCTGCAGCTTGAGGAGCGCGAGCGTGAGGCGGCGCGGCTCAAGGGCGCGCACGTGGAGGCGGACTTTGGCAACCAGATTCGCACGGTGACGATCCATCCGTATAATCTGGTCAAGGATCACCGCACTGGTGCGGAGCAGGGCGATACGGCGGGGTATCTCAACGGCGATATCGACCGCTTTGTCCAGGCGAATCTGACGGCTCGGGCCGGCGAGGCCGCGGCTGTCTAGGACGGCATTGGCCCGCTGGTTGCGGCTTTTCATCACACCTCTCCTCAGGATATGCCATGAGGAGAGGTGTTTTTGTATGCTCTGGTGTATGTGGCGAGCGAGCCTCACACGGCGAACGTGAGGCTCGGTTCTTCTATGCAACGTGTGCATGTGCGAGGCGTATATGTAGCCAGCGGATGGTCTCTGGCATAGGTGATGGTGTCTGGAATATCGGGTCAGCACAGTGCCGACAGGGTCATATACAGAAGGGATGCGAGCAACGCTATGGGCAAGCCACTCTCTGAGGCTCCAATCACCCCGCTTTCGGGGATAGACATTCTGTCGGGTGAGATGCCGCAGCGCTTCGCGCGGGAGGCTGAATGGCGGGGGCCGCTCTTTCGCTGGAATATTACGATGGGCGAGGGAATGGGGCGACAGATCGTCTTCTTGATCGGGCACGAGGCGAACAAGCTGGTGTTCAATACGCAGCGCGAGGCGTTTAGCCACGATCTTGGCTGGACGCCATTGATCGGCGATCTGATGGGGCAGGGGCTGCTCAACCAGGATAATCCGGCGTGGCAGCGCAGCCGGAAGATGTGGAACCCGGCGTTTACCTCGGCATACATGGAGACGTATCTGCCGCTGATCCAGCGGGTTATTGCGGGACATACGGCGGATTGGGCGGAGCGCGGCAGGGTTGATCTCTTCGACGAGGCGCGGCAGATCACCTTTCATGTGGCGGCGACGGCGCTGGCCGGTATCGATCAGCCTGACGAGGTGGCGCGGCTGCAGCAGCTCTTTTATAAGCTGATCCCCCGGATGATGATGGGC
>DASVOW010001091.1:0-2687 GCA_036383155.1 Ktedonobacterales bacterium | reverse complement strand
CCTGGGGCGCGACCACCTAAGCTGACTCGCTCGGGAAGGTGGCGTCACGGCAGCAGAAGGAGAGGAATCTGCCCCATGAAAGCAATCCGCATCCACGGTCGGGGTGGTCCCGAGCATCTCGTCTATGAAGATGCCCCGCAGCCGCATCCTGGGCCGGAAGAGGTACTTGTGCACGTCGCCGCCACGGCGGTCATCGTCAACGAGCTGGAGTGGGATTTGACGTACCAGAGCGCCGACGGAACTCCACGTCCATTGCCCATTCCAGGGCACGACTTTTCCGGCACGGTGGCGGAGGTTGGCGCTCGCGTGCGTGACATCGCCGTCGGCGACGCCGTCTATGGCCTGATCGCGTTTGGTCGCGATGGGGCCGAAGCCGAATATGCTATCGCCCTTCCCGGCGAGTTGGCGCCCAAACCGCGCACACTCGACGACGTGCAAGCAGCCACGGTTCCGCTGGCGGCGCTCACCGCCTGGCAAGCGCTCTTCACCCATGGGGGCTTGTCTCGGGGACAAACGGTGCTAATTCACGGCGCGGCGGGTGGCGTGGGATCCTATGCGGTGCAATTCGCGCGCTGGGCGGGAGCGCGCATCGTCGCAACCGCCTCAGAGCGTCACAGCGATTTTCTGCGCGGAATGGGTGTCGATGAGATCATCGACTATGCTACCACCCACTTTGAGCATGTGGTGCATGATGTCGATCTCGTGTTCGATACCGTGGGCGGCGATACGCTGGCGCGCTCATGGCAGGTGGTAAAGGAGGGTGGGGTGCTGGTCTCCGTCGTCAGCCCACCCTCCAAGGAACAGGCGCCTCGGTCCGGGGTGCGTTTCTCCTGGTTCGTCGTCGAACCCAACAGCGAGGATTTGCGCCAGATCGGCGTGTTGCTCGATGCAGGGCACATTCGGCCCATCATTACCCAGGTATTTCCCCTTGCGGAGGCTCGTCGCGCCTACGAGGAGGGGCTAAAAGGGCACGCGCGCGGCAAGATTATCCTGCAGGTGCAGAACTGAGACCATCGCGACGCTTGCGGCAGTCACGCTGATCCCCATCATGCTGCTCACGCTACCGTAGTCGATTCATTCGCAGATCTGCTCTGAATAGAGGAAGGAATGATGCTCCATGGATTTGCATCTGACCGGCAAGGTCGCGGTAGTCACCGGCGCAAGCAAAGGCATCGGCTTGGCCGTGGTGCAGGCGTTGGCTGACGAGGGCGTGCGCGTCGTCGCCGGAGCGCGCGAGTTCCCTGACGAGCTGTCGCAACTCGCCGCCAGCTCTCAGGTCCGTCTGGTATCGGTGGATCTGAGCAATCCAAATGGCCCCACGCGACTGATCGACGAGGCGGTCTCGACGTTCGGTGGCTTGGACATCCTCGTCAATAACGTCGGCGCTATCCGTCCTCGGCTTGGCGGTTTCGTGTCAGTCAGCGACGACGACTGGACCTGGGGCCTCACGCTCAATTTCTTCGCCGCGGTTCGCACGACACGTGCGGCGCTGCCACGCCTGCTTGAGCGCGGCACCGGCACCATCGTGACCATCAGCTCGGTCAATGCGTTCCTCCCTGATCCGACCATCATCGACTACTGCGCCGCCAAAGCAGCCCTTGCCAACTTCTCCAAAGCGCTGTCGAAAGAAGTCGGTCCGCGCGGTATTCGCGTCAATACCGTCAGCCCCGGGCCGGTCGCCACCCCGCTGTGGCTTGGCGAATCCGGCGTTGCCGCAACGATTGCCCAGGCCAGCGGCGGCGACCCGAAGGCAGTCGCCAGTCAGGCGGCTAGTGGCATGGTGACCGGTCGGTTCACCCGTCCTGAGGAAGTCGCCGATCTCGTCCTCCTGCTGGCCAGTGACCGCGCCGGAAACGTCACCGGCGCAGACTTCGTCATCGATGGTGGGCTGATCACGACCCTGTGACGCCCAGCACTTGCAACCAACAGTCGATTAAGAATAGCTAGACCACTTGCACTAGCCCCAGTACACCCGATAGATATGCCAATACCATAAGAAAGGTCTTCCCATGTCTCTCCATCTCACTGCACGCCGTATCAAGCGAGGCGCGCTCATCGTCGCCGCTTGTCTCGCGCTCCTTACCCTGTCCATGCTGCCCGGCCAGCACGTCTCTGCCAGCTCTGCTACACAGCATGCCAGCCGGCCCAAGCCTTCCATCGTGTTGGTCCATGGCGCCTGGGCCGATGGCTCCAGTTGGAGCAAGGTCATACAGGGCTTACAGCACGATGGCTATACCGTCTACGCGCCGCCCAATCCATTGCGCGGCCTGACCGGCGACTCAGCATACATCGCCAGCTTTCTGAAGACGATCTCCGGACCGATTGTTCTGGTTGGCCACTCCTACGGCGGCGCGGTCATCACCAACGCCGCGCTCAATAACCCCAACGTGAAAGCGCTCGTCTACGTGGATGGCTTCATTCCCGACAAGGGTGAAAACGTCTTACAGCTCGTTGGCGCCCGGCCTGGCTCCTGCCTCGGCGGCGACCCCACCCACGTCTTCAACTTTGTCCCATACCCCGGCGCTCCCGCCGGTGACTTCGATCTCTACCTCAAGACCGCGCCCAACGCCCCGTATCCAGGGTTCGCCGCGTGCTTTGCCAACGACCTCCCCGCCAGCACAGCGGCAGTCCTGGCCGCGACCCAGCGCCCATTAACGCTTCTCGGCGGCGGACAGGCCTCCGGAGCG
>DASVOW010001090.1:0-2845 GCA_036383155.1 Ktedonobacterales bacterium | reverse complement strand
CTGGTGTGTAGCAGCCGCCGTCACCTGCTTCGTCTGGCAGGGGGATGCTACTTGCCAGGCGGCGGGACACAAGCTTACGTGCCCGGAGCCGTCGAGGAGCACCATGACCCAATCGCCATCGTCGAGATACAGGACCAGGCCTGCCTTCACATCACCTGACGTATGGGCCGGCATCACCAGCCGCACTGTCAACTGAGCGTCGCCGGTCTGGTCCGATTGCAGCAGCGCCGCCATCGAGCCGCTGGTGGCTGTGAGACGTGTGCCATTCGCCGAGGTCGTGACATGGGCGTTGGTGCCTGCCGTCTGCCAGCGACTATCCAGCTTTGTGGCGGTCAGTGTATCGTTGAAGGTCGATGTGGTGGTCACCGTGCCGAGCGTGAGCCATGGATCGGATGCAGTCGCGTCTGCCGAGCCTGCTCCTGTCCCCGATGAGGATGCTTGCCCCTGCACATCTTGCGGGGTGAGAATGACAGTGCCCTCGCGGGCGCCACCAGCCATGAGCGTATAGCCTGACGCCGTTACGAGCACGCTGGTCGCCGGGGCAAGCGGCAATGCGACACCGCCCGCACTCAGCGCCACATTGGCTGGAAGCGCCGGTAACTGCTTCCAAATTGGGGCGGGAGTCGGGGCGCCTTTCTTAGCGGGAATGGCAATCACGCTCAGATAGGTCACACCATCGGCACGGGCATAGACGTGAAGCAGCGATGCGGCAGTTGGCGCGGATGTGGCTGGCTTCGAGGTGGGCGTGGCCGTCGCAACGGAGACGCCCGCCAGCAAGGAGATGAGCGGCTTGCCAGTCGCAGGCGGCGCGATCACTTGTGATGACCAGCCTGAGGTGGCAGTCAGGCGCAGCATCCAGAGTTGCTTGCCCGCGTCGAGCGCCAGGACGTCGAGCGGGGTGTCGGTCCAGGAGCCGAGGGTATCGTGCTGGCCGGCAAGCTCCGGCACAACCAGCATACGCCCAGTGAAGTGCGATCCGGCGGGCTGGGCATGCGGCGCATACCACTTGCTCCAGCCTGCGGGTACCTCTACTGAACCATCGCCGTTGTAGAGCGGCGCCTGCCAGACGCGCTCGTAGAGCAGCCCATCGGCGCCGAGGGTCAGCACCAGGGGCGCTCCGGTTCCCGGCATACCGCCGATGGCAAAAGTGCCTGCAAGCTGGACGCCGCTGGGCCGTCCGAGTGGCAGCCAGTCGCCAAGCTGCCCGATCGGACCGGCGCGCCACCAGAGGTTGCCGTCGCTGCCGAGCGCGGCTACCGCCATGCCACCAGCAAAGGTGGTGGCCGAGAGCACAGGTTGGAGCGTGACGCCATCGGGTGCGCCGTGCGCGAACCAGTAGACACCCAGCGTGTGCGAAGCGGTGCGCGCTACGTAGAGTTTGCCGTCGGTGCCAACGACATAGGTGTAGCGTCTGCCATCGGGCAGGGCAACGGTCGCGGGGTCTTGTCCGACAATCAGACGCGATTGTGGTGGCGCACCGAGACTGCGCACATCTGCGCGTGGTGTATTTGCCGGCGCCTGGCCGTCGAAGAGATCGCTTGTGGACCAGACGAGATCAGCCAATGTGCCGCTACTGGTCACAACAGCCGCCGGGGCCAGCGTCGGAAGGCCGCCTGGCGCCTGATGTGGAGTGTAATTCGTGGATGGTTGCTGTGTAGAGCTGTGTGTCGGGACGGGGGTGGAGACGGGCGTCGCGCCGCCTTTGTGTGTGGAGTGCAGCCAGCCATAGGTCGCCCGCGAGAGACCCATCGTGCGCCGCCAGCGGTAGGTGGGCAGGGACGTCTCGTGCTGCGTCGAGCCACTGAGGATCCACCGGGAGCCGACATGTGTCAGCGCCAGTGTATCGCTGGGATGGTCTTCGCTGCCCCATTTGACATTCTGCTCGGCGGTGATGACCATGCCGTTGCGCACGGCGGCAACCACTGCGATATGTCCGCCGTGGTCGCCGTCAGGGCCAGCAGGCCAGGGACGCCCGGCACTGTCGACCGAGCCCCAGACCAGAATGTCACCAGGCACGGGAGCCTGGGACGAGCCGTTGGGGTACATCACGAAGTCACTGGGATGGTTCACAGGCAGCCAGAGGTCGGGCGCGTTGCCCCAGCCGGAGCCTCCCCAGGCGCCAGGGCTATCGCCATAGGCCCAGGCGGAGAAGCGAACCACCAGCTCCACGCACTGGAACGTCCAGCCGTAGCCGTCGCTGGTAGGGCCTCCGGGCGCACAGCCCGAGCTATTCCAGTTCTTTGGCACGCGGCTACAGCTTACACTGGAGCCATTAGAGCCGACGGAATTGGTACCATTCGAGCAAACATCTACGCCGAACCAGCCGCCGGGAGCGTTGTGTCCGCGCATGATGGTGCGGCCCCAGTCCTTGCCGTTGGTGGCGGTCGGATCGACGCCGGAGAGCACAGCACATGAGGCACCGGATGGTACTCCAGCCAGAGGGGCGGCCTGAGCACCACGCACCTGGGCGGTGATCATGACCGCTACGAGGAGTAGTGCGGCACTGAAGCAGGCAGTGCGAAGGGCAGCTCTCAGTGATTGCCGTGGCAGAATTCCTTGATTCCTGCTCAATCCATAGCCGAGTCGAGGTGCGAATCGTTGAGCCTTCACCCGCATCGTGCCCATCCTCTCCAAGGCGCCTACTCACGCGCGCCGAGTGCATGCCGGTTGGTGCCTATTCACGTGTGTACGCTTTTGATGGCCGGTGTTAGCGCTTGCTGGTGATGTGTAGTGTCTCAACGAGTGTCATACTGTGCGTGTGTACGCCGGGCGGCTCCCGAGCGGGAGTGGTGATCGGTAGCCGTGACCGGCTGAGGGGTCACTGCCAGTGAGAATACGCCTATTC
>DASVOW010001089.1:0-3882 GCA_036383155.1 Ktedonobacterales bacterium | reverse complement strand
GTGGCGTTTAGTCCGAGATATTCGTGTAGCGAGAAAGAGACGACTGCCGTCACGATCACGCCTCCAATGGATGTCATGTGGAAGCGCAGACAGCGCATGAACCACGAGCGGCTGTGTCCCGCCAGATGGCGGAAGGTCACCAGATCCTGCGGGACAAAGTTGGTCATGATAGAGATCTCGGTCGCTAAGGCGAAGGCAACCGCGAAATGGATGCGGTGATCGATCGGCATTGGTACGACATAATAGAAGACAGTGAACAGCACAAGGTTGACAATCGCCGCGAAGCCGCCGAACATCAGATAGTTGAAGACACGCTGCAAGAGTCCCGCATGGCCACCGCTCACATTCTCTACTATATCGAGCACGCGGTTGACAAACTCCCAGCGGGTAGGGTGGTAGCTCGGCGTGTGCACGTACGTAATGGGTACCCCGCCGATGCTATCTGCCGCCGGACGCACTACCGTCATCGGCTGGGTCGTCCCACGAGACCTCCCTGCCGAGGTCGCCTGGACCTCATCATTCTCTATCATATGATTTGCCCTGAATTCTCCACTGCTGTGCCAGGTACCGCGCAGCGATGCTCCGGTCGTCCACAAGCATAGCTCTGCGTGGCGCTCACATCCTCCCCCAAACGCCCTGCCCGCCATGCTCCCTACGCTACGGTAGGACGGTCACCTGATTGGGGAGTAACGAATGGAGCACTGAAAGTCCCTGCTCCACCTACGCAATCATTCGTACGTATTGTACGGTTATGGCAAGCCTTGCGCCAGCACACAAGTGCAATATGTCTCATTAAGTGGATGAGACTACTGTGTGACACTTGTGACACTACGTGAAGGCCAGGGCAATTGCCGGGCCAGCCACCGCGTTGGAGATCTCTTCAGGGTCTTGCGCGAAGGGATAGTCTGACGGTCCCCAGAGCTCCAGCGCCAGCCCGATGCAACGCATGCGATCGGCTTCGTCCACCCACTCTTCTTGTTCGTCTTGTTCGTCCGCGTCATCATGCGCTCCGGTTGCCGCGCCAGCATCATGCTCCTCCCACCATCCGGGACGCAACACCATCCGCGCGAAATCCTCAGGCGACGTTCCCTCGGGCAGCAGATCGGCGAAGCGCTCGGGATGCCCGCGCTCGCGCTCGATGTACGCGGGCTCATCTACGGCGCCGGTTGCCTGATCGTTTGCAGCATCCGCATCCTCCGCCGCAGCCTCGGTGTAGTAGGTCGGGTCGCTGGCATAGCGGTCCACCGCCGCGCCGTCGCGCGCCAGCCGGTAGCCGGAGAGGCCGTCGCCATAGACGAATGTGGTGAAGACTGGAGCGCCGCCGAGCCGCCGCGATAGCTCCACGTCCAACCCCTCTGTGCGGTTGCCCACTTCCAGGATCGGCGTCCACTCAGAGGGGGTGTGCGGGCGCAGGATCACATAGCTATAGCTGGTCTCAAGCTCCGGCGCCGTCGCCCGCGCCAGCGCGGCCGAATACGACCCCTGGACGCGCAGCACACGCGCTCGCTCCTCTCCGGCGAAGATCGCTTCCAGCGCGGCTTCCACCGCATCCGGCGTCTGCCCGCGCACATGCAGCACGGTGGTCATCTCGCTCATGTCCATCACTCCTCTCGTATGGCGCACGCATCAGTTGTAGCCTATCAACGTCCGACCGCGAGCCACGACAGCAGCGCGACCACCGGCATCCACACGCCGACCACTATGCCGAGCAGCGCCGCATGTCGCACGGGGCGCGCGAGGAGCCGCCCGGTGATCAGCGGCAGCAGGGCAGCGGTGCCGCCCTCGAAGAGCAGCACATAGATTGGCGTATGTCCCACATGCAGCACGGGTGTGTAGCGCCACCAGCCCGCATAATACGCCATTTCCTCATAAAACGGCACGGTGGCAGCACCAGCGAGTCCAGCCAGCGCGGCGGCCTGCCAGAGCCGCAGCGGTGGCACGAGGCCGCGCAGACGCCAGCCAAGATAGCCAAGTTGTGTCAGCACGACGGCCCAGGAGAGCGGCATATAGAGCGGCGAATCCCAGAGCATCGGCTCGCCGGTGGGATAGACCAGCGAATGTGCCACATGCTCCCCCGACGCATCGGTGAAGAGCTCCAGCACGCCTGCGACCAGCCCCAGCACGAAGAGCCGCAGCAACAGCGGACGCCACGCAGGCCGGGTCGCCATCGCGAGCAGGCAGCATGCCACCAGCACATCCGTCGCGGCCGCCGTCACCCAGCCGCGCGCCAGCAACGCCGCCGCAATATGGCAGGCTACCATCAGCGCCAGCACACCCAGAAACGCCGCGTCGAGCGCGGTGAAGCGGCGCGCGGAAAGGTCGCTCGTGATGGAATGGGGCGAGATATTCGGTACAGCATCGCGCCGTACCCCCGTTGCTGACATGGGCGTATGCTCCATTCTCATCTGCTCCGTGTGAGACAAAGCGCCATTCCAGATTGTATCGACGCTGCCCCGGGGACGCCAGTGGGACGCGCGATACAGACACGTGAACACTACATGGCCGCTAGTTGGGACGTGAGGTCATGCGAGGTGGAACGTCTTCGCGGCTAGGCCCACGAGAGCGCCCGCGAGGATGAGCCAGGCGCTATTGGGCTTGAAGCGCAGCAGCACGGCGAGCGAGACGAGCGCCGTCACCACGGTGAGGGCGTCGGTGAGGGCGGATTGCGCAAGCTGGAGCGTGACGCCGGCCATGAGCGCGAGCGCGGCGATGTTGACGCCGTCGAGCACGGGAGCGGTGATCGGCGAGCGGCGCAGCGTATCGGCGAGCCGGTGGACGACGCCGATGAAGAGGAATGAGGGCAGGAAGATGGCGAGCGTCGCCACGAGTGCGCCCTGCCAGCCGCCGACGAGGTAGCCGACGAAGGTGGCGGTGGTGAAGACGGGGCCGGGGGTGAACTGGCCGATGGAGATGGCGTCGAGAAGCTGGCGGTCCGTCAGCCAGCCGAGCCGCAGCACGAAATCGTCGCGCAGGAAGGCGAGCAGCACGTAGCCACTGCCGTAGAGCACCGCACCGATCTTGAGGAACGTGAGGAAGAGCGCCCACTGGCTGAAGGGAACCGCAACAGATGCGATGCCGCCAGCCGTTGCGAGTGTTGCCGATGTCGCTTTGCCCGCGCCTGCACCGACGAGAGCGGCAGGGACAGATGCGGCAGGCGGCTTATCCGCGGAGTCGCGGCGGAAGCGACGCTCCAGCAGCCGGAACGCGCCGAAGAGCAGTCCACCGCCAAACAGCAGGATCAGGACGTTGAAGCCGAGCAGGTAGGCGGCGACGAGCGCCAGCGCCCAGACAAGGGCCAGCGGGCCGCGCAGGATGGTGCGGCTGAGGCCGTAGAGCGCCTGGGCGACGATGGCGATGACGACGGGCTTGATGCCGTAGAGCAGCCAACCAACCTGGGGCGCGGGGCCAAATCGCACGTAGGCCCAGGCGAGCGCCAGCACGATCAGCATGGCGGGCGCGATGAAGCAGATGCCTGCGGCGATCAGTCCCGGCCAGCCAGCGCGAAGATAACCAAGATAGATCGCTAGCTCGGTGGAGCTAGGGCCGGGGATGAGGTTGACGATGCCGAGCAGGTCGGCAAAGCGCTGATCGCCGATCCACTTGCGCCGCTGGACGATCTCCTGACGCATCATTGCGATGTGCGCCGCCGGTCCGCCAAATGCGGTGAAGCCGAGGCGCAGGAAGAGCGCGACGACCTCCATCAAGGGGGCATGGCGGATGCCGGATGGCTGTGTATCACGCTCTGCTGGCGGGCTGTTGCGTTCGCTCATGCGCGGCCTTGCTCTCCTCGTTGGAACAGTCGCGGTGTTGGCACATGGCTGGCGTGTGGGCGCATACGCAGCATTGCACAGCAGTTAGCATACCGCATGCTCCACACTTACG
>DASVOW010001088.1:0-2558 GCA_036383155.1 Ktedonobacterales bacterium | reverse complement strand
CCACTGTGGTGTCCGGATTGACGTGCAGCACGAATGATCAGGCGAACGATCCGGTCTTGACGTCTCCGGCGCGCTCGTACGAGGCGACGATGACGCCGAGCGGCGACGTTTTCGCTTCGCGCACGGTAAATGCTGCCGGAGCGGTGCCTTCGCCGAACAGGCGCTTGCCTGTGCCGAGCGTAATCGGGAAGATTTTCAGCCACAGCTCGTCAACGAGGTCATGCTTCAACAGTGTTTGGATGAGATTGCCGCTACCGTGCACCTGCAACTCAGGTCCATCCTGCGCCTTGAGCTTTTTGACCTCATCGACAATATCGCCTTGCAAAAGCACTGAAGGTTCCCACGGAAGCTCCATCGGCGCATGTGAGGCGACATACTTTGTTGCCGTATTGAGTCCGGCGCCTTCTTCGTTGTGGTGCGGCCAGTAGGAGGCGAATAGCTCATAGGTCTTGCGGCCAAGCAATAGGTCAAACGGCTTGCCCATTTGCTCAGTCATTGCCTCGCCCAGGAAGTCGTCGAAGTAGGGAACGGTCCACCCACCATGCGTAAAGCCGCCGGCAGGATCTTCCTCTGGCCCGCCGGGAGCTTGCATGACACCATCAAGCGTAACGAACGTTAGGACAACCAGTTTTCTCATGGTTTCGGCTCCTCATCGGGTGTGCTCGTGACATGGTTGGTACGGCGAGCTCACGCATATCGCATTCACCTGCGGATCAGCGCCCAACTCGACGCGCGGTGGGGTCGCTAGCGCGGCTGGTAGGTCAGGACCTCTACGCCGGAGGGATGCGTCTTGCTGTTGGCCAGTTTCAGCTTCACCGGGTTCTTGATGTCCTGGAAGAGGGGCTTGCCGCCGCCCAGGATTATCGGGTGGACCAGGACCTGATATTCATCGATCAAGCCGAGGTTGGTCAGGGTTTGCACCAGGCTGGCGCTGCCGTAGATCAGCATGTCGCGGCCGGGCTCGCGCTTCAGTTGCTCGATCTCTTCGGGGACGACTTCTCTCATCAGGCGGGAATTGTTCCAGTCAGCGCTGGGGAGCGTCTTGGAGAAGACGATCTTTTGCATGGCGTTCAACCTGCGGGCGTAATCTTTCTCCGCCTCTGGGGCATCGGGCTTGTCTGGCACGTAGGGCCAGGAGCCGGCAAAACTCTCATACGTCACCCGCCCGAGCAAGAGCGTATCCGCAGTGTCGACTATATCGCTCTCGTACTTGCCCATGGCGTCGTCGTAGATCTCGCCAATCCAGTCCATTTCTCCGTTTGGCCCGGCGATGAAGCCGTCCAGCGTGACCCATGTGGTGGTAACGATTTTTCTCACACTCTGCTCCTTTTCGTTGTGGTGTTGGTTCGGATAGAGCAAGTATGACTCATTCAAATGGTGTTGTCTTGTACAAAAACGGCATTTGCTCGGGCCGGCTTTTCTCGCGGATCTGGGCGGGAGTTTGGCCGATGAGGTGAGTGAGCGCTCGGGTCAGGTGCGGCTGATCGTAGTAGCCTGCCTGCGCGACGGTGTCGAGGATCGAGGCGCCCTGCTGCAGGAGCTGCGTGGCGTAGCGGGCGCGCTCGATTTGACGAGCGGCGCGCTGCGTCAGGCCAGTCGTTCGCAAGAAGCGGCGCTGGATGGTGCTCAGGGAGCGGTCGCTCAGGTGACCCTGCATGGCGGCATCTACGACCGGATCGCGCACAAGCAGGCCCTTGCGCGCCAGCCAGTCAACAAACGTGTCGGCGTTGTCATAGTCGGGGAGCTGCCAGGTGGAGCCGAGGAGTCGGAAGGAGTTTTTCGAGACGGTGGGGAGATCTACGCCTGCATCTACCAGGGTGGTGGTTGGGAGATGCGGCAGAAACGTGCCCAGCTTGAAGATGATGCCCATCCACTCGCCGTCGCCAGGACAGTCTCCAACGGGTATGGCTTTGGTCTCGGGTCCGCGCAGTGTGACGGTGACCATGCCTTGAAGTCTGCTCACCACGAGCTCGCAGTGGATCGCAGCAATGGAGAGAAAGGGGGCGGTGCCTTCGCTGTGGCAGCGCCAGACCTGCTCGACAAAAGGTGAATCGGATGGTCTACCGTCGTCAAAGAAGATCATTGCATACCCCCTTGAGCTCATTGAGTTGATGCGCTGCGGTTCGGCTACCTTCTTAATCCATAGGGGTGAGGGACAATCGGAAATGCGGCGAGAAGCAGGAGAGCGCGAAGGCCGAGTATGTGTCACGCATAGTAGTCGGGGGCTTTCTTGAGGGTTTGCCATTGCTGGCCGTCGTGGCCGAAGACGACGAGTGCCGCGTGCTCGCGGTCCACCAGATCTCGGAGCTTTTGCGTACTGGCGCGGAGCTGCGCCTCATCATCGTCAATAGGCCATGCGTGACGGTCTGGTGTGAAGAGGCGCTGCATGACGACGGCATCGGCAGCAAGCAGGACGGGTCCGGTCTGAGGAAGGCGCACGAGCACAGACTGGGGGCCGGGTGCGTGACCACTGGTTTCGATGAGTGTGACGCCGGGGAGGAGCTCGGTGTCGCCATCGACCAGCCGGTAATGGAGGGTGGGGTGATCCCAGTGGGGGC
>DASVOW010001087.1:0-2272 GCA_036383155.1 Ktedonobacterales bacterium | reverse complement strand
CTCGCGCAGCAGGCCGGCTCGCTCATCACCTCGCCCAACTCCGACGCCTCGTCCCCACTGATCCAGCAGCTGCAGCGTCTGGGCCTCTCAGACGCGCAGATACAATCTGCGCAGCAGCAGGTGATCTCGCAGGTCGAGGCGATCTCCACCGGCGCCGTCCCATGGCTTGGCACCATCGTCAACGGCACAATCAACGCCGTGCTCGATATCATCCTGGTGGTCGTGCTCAGCCTCTACTTCCTGATCGACGGTCGCCGCGCCGTCCTCTGGCTGCGTGGCAGCGCCTCCCTGCGCTGGCGACCCAGCGTCTCCTTCCTGCTCAACACCGTCGAGCGGGTGGTTGGCGGCTACATTCGCGGCCAGTTGTTCATGTCCACTCTTATGGGGCTGATCGTCGGCCTCGGCATGGCGGTGCTGCAGGTGCCATACGCCGTCCTGCTGGGCATGCTCGCCTTCGTCACCGAGTTCATCCCCGTCCTGGGGTCGCTCTTCGCCGGTGTCGTCTGCGTGCTCGTCGCGCTGACCCAGGGCTGGTTTCTGGCGCTGATCGTGCTGGCCTACTTCGTCGTCGTCCACATCCTCGACGGCTACGTCATCTCGCCGCGCATCGTCGGCCACGCCGTCGGCCTGCACCCCATCGTCGCGATCACCGCGCTGGTCGCCGCGGGTGATGTCTTCGGCATCTTCGGCGCCCTCTTCGCCGCGCCCATCGCCGGGCTGATTCAAGCGCTACTCGCCGCCCTATGGATCGAGTGGCGCGAGATGCATCCCAACCAGTTCCCCGAGTCCTCGGGCAGCAAAGGCGTCCCGCTGACACCCCCGGCGCAGGACAAACGTGAGCCTGGCGTCGCCGCCGAGCACGACGAAGCTACCAGCCAGGTTTCCGGCCAGTAACGTGTCATCAGAAGGGCGGATGTGTCTCGCTAGCGGATGCCGGTGTCAAGCGCGATCCGCACGTGGGCCGTCTGCCCAGCGACGATATGCACCGTAGGCACGGTGTACTGCCGCATGCCGATCTTGCCCGTCTCGACCTTGACCCGCACCATATAGGTTCCCGGCGCCAGCATGACGCTGAAGCGGCCCTGCGCATCCGTGGTGGCCGTCGTCACCAGCGTGCCACTGGGTGTCTCGATGCGCACCTCACAGTTGGGCACGGGCCTCGTATCATCAGAGGTGCTGCTCGACTGCACTGGGCTGGTCGGCCCTGCCACCACATCGCCCGTCAGCGTTCCCTGACTCTGTTGCGTCACTGTCGTCACTCCACAAGCCGCCAGCATGCTCGCCAGCGCCAGCACGACGAACATGCCGAGGCACACTGAAAGATACCGCCGTCTGCCACATCGCAGCGTGTTCATAAGCGCCCTCCTCATAATTGCACCAGATCGCGCTCCCAGGCGCCAGGGCCAGAGCCGCGAGCCGTCACACAGGAATAACGCTCATGAGGATGAAAATGTTCCCGCCGCACCAAGCCCATCATCCGGCGCACCACACGCACTACATTAGAGCGCCTTGCGCAGCCACGTGGTGAGCTTCTCCTGCCAGCGGGGGTTGATCGACGCACCGTCAAGGAAGGATTCAAGCGTCGCCAGGTCGAGCTTCGCCTGCCGCGCCACCTCCTCGACTGACAGCCCCTTCACCCGCATCGCGGCGCGCAGCTCCGGGCGCAACGTCAGAGCTTGCGCGTCCGCGATACGCTTCATCTCGCCCATCTCCGGTGGGCGCTTCATCTCGCGACGCCCCGCACGATTCAACGGATCCATGACACGCACCTCTATGAACAGCGACAGCAGCACTCTCATAGAATATGCCACACGAATGTGCCCGGTGAGCAAACGCGGACTGGCGCTCCACTCCCTGCAGGCGCAGGTGATTGCAGTGCCAGTCCGCGGAAAGGGCGTGCGTCAGCCGACGCTGCGTGGTCAGGCTCTGGGCAAAGGATCCGGATAGTGCGGCGTGACCGCCTGCGTCGCTCCCGAGTCGCCGGGGTCATCGCCGTGCGTGTCGGGCCTCCCGGCGTTCCGGTCGCGCATCGCAAAGCGCTGTGGCTGTGATAGCGTCTCCTGGCTCGATGGTGGCGCGGTGCTGTCCGTTTGCGATGCGCCGGATGGCGGTTTGGTGTCAGTCGGCGGCTGGCGTGTTGTCACAGGCACCAGCGGAGCGCCGAACTCCTCTGGATACTGGGCCGCGTGGTATGCACGCCACTCACGCCACACTTCCGAGAGAAATGTCTGCAGCAGCCCGGCGAGCGGCGAGGCGAAGAGCGCGCCCCAGA
>DASVOW010001086.1:0-1647 GCA_036383155.1 Ktedonobacterales bacterium | reverse complement strand
GCGATAGCCAAAAAGCGCCTGCAAGAAGACCAGCGGCGGGAATCCCGCCATAGCCTCGTCCCAGACGCCCCGCTGCCAGTCTTCGATGGCCGTGATCTTCCCACCCTCAAAGACCATCCGCAGCCCGCCACGATAGAATTCTACCGTCAGTTCGCCCGTATACCCCGCCTGTGCCGACTCCGCCAACCGCCGCTCCAGCGCCGGAGTCACATGCCGCAGGAAGCCCAGCACATCGGCGACCCGCAGATACCACGCATAGGTGTACGCCGGCTTGACGAACGGCGTGCCAGCCAGCGCATCCTGCAGCTCCGGCCCACCCCATCGAAATGCAATCGCGCCCGCCGCCGGCAGCTCCGGCCGCATCGCCGGAACCGTCTCTGCGAGCGCCTGGATACCCCGCAGCACCGATGGCATCACCCGCACCAGCGGCACCCCCGCCTCCACCATCGGCCCATCCACTGTTATGGTGGCGTCCCAGCGCCGTGGCGATAGCACGAACGCGCCCACCCCGCGGCCGCTGGCAGCCTCCGCGATCACATAGACTCGCCAGCGCTGCATAGACTCCGCATTCGTGCCCTCCATAGACCAGCGCCAATACTCATCAGAGATCACCGTCCACACGCCCGCGTGCGCATGCTGCCTCGTCCACACCCTGCCCAACAGTGGAATGTCATCTGATGTCGCCTCGCGCAACACATACGGCTCTGTTGCTCCTGGCTTGAGCGCCGCAATTGCCGGGAAGTAGACCGTCACCTCACCCTCGTCGAGGGTCGCCGCAAACTCGTAGCCGAATTGCCGGTAGTAATAGGGGATGCCCGTGATTCCTTGCGCCAGATCGCCCCGCTCGTCACTCTTCGCATGGACGAGCTCGAAGATAGCGCGAATCAACCCTTGCCGCCGGTACTCCGGCAAGCTTCCCACGATCTCGGGCCGCCCAAACCCAAAGGGAATCCCTTCATACTCACAGGTATACCGCAGCAAACAGGTCGAGGCCACCACGGCGCCCGATCGTGTGTCCTCCACGATGGCAAAGTCGCGCGGCCCGATATGCGGATGTCGCCCGCTGAACATATCGCGCGTCCACATCGGCGTCGTCCACCCTGGTGGCGCATCGGCGCTTCGCCGGAACACCTGCGCGTACAGCGCCGCTACGCGCTCCACATCCTCTGGCGCGGACCACCGCAGCACCAGCCCATCGCCCAGTTCCCGCCGGTAGGTATCGTCTGCCATCGACGCTGCCGTCGTCATTGTGCCCCTCCACTCTGGCCGCTCTCATCACATATGTAGCGATCATGTCTTCACAAATATGTCCTCGCCAGTATGGCATCCCGCCCGACACGTCCACCAGCCACCTGCGCAATTTCACGCAGATTTCTGTTAGCGTAACCTGATTCGTTAGCATCCCTTGTTTACCGAGAACGCTGCCATCCGCAGGAGTGTTCCGTGGACTCGCGCTCCGTCGCCTCCCCCTCTCGTCTCACTAAGTGCTGCGCCACAAATCCCTCCTCAGCCTGCACATCTCCCTCCGTAACGTTCCGGTAACGACCATGTGATACCCTGCATACGATAATTGTCCTTGATGCGAGGAGTTGTGTGATGCGACAGTCGGTAAGCCCGCCTACCACTATTCCAGACGGCGTACCCTCT
>DASVOW010001085.1:0-4877 GCA_036383155.1 Ktedonobacterales bacterium | reverse complement strand
ATCACCATATGTGCCAAACGCCGCTCCGCCACCTTACGGTTATCCCGTCCCCGGCCAGCAAGATCTCGATTATGGCTACGACGATGCTCCTCCCCGAAAATCGCGGAGAGGACTCTACACCATCCTCTCCGTCTTCGGCGTCATCATCGCCATCATGGTGATCTGCGGTGTCCTCGCAAATCTCCCGCCCCCGGCGCCCGCAAATACTGCCTCCATCGCTGGCATATGGTACGGCAGGACGAATATTGCAGCCGATACGATGGGAACGGTAGCAGGCGAAGCCTACATGGACCTTCACCAAACGGGCACCTCAGTTACAGGCACTGGGAAGGTTTGTGTGAACAGGAGCAGCAAGGCGTTCGAGTATATAGACTTAAAAATCGACGGCTCGATGTCCGGCACCAACGCAACTATCACGTGGCACTTTGAAAACTTGACAACCGATGCTAAAGGAGATGCTGAATTGACAGGCAGCTTGACTAAAGATACGCTCTCATTGATCTACCAGGACGCGAGCAGCAACATCACCCTGGGAGCAAAGAAAGGTACGCACGAGCAATACCTCGCTGCCTGCCGTCAATTGCCAGCATCATAGAAACCGGCGAGCAAGCGGAGAATCACCCCGTGACGATGTTCACCAGGCGCCCTGGCACATAGATCACCTGCCGTACAGACTTTCCCTCGGTGAAGCGGCGCGCGTTCGTCGCCTCCTGCGCCACCCGCTTCACGTCGTCTGGACTCGCCCCAGCCGGGACCACAACGGTATCGCGTACTCTGCCATTCACCTGCACCACGATCTGCAACGTCTCCGCGCGTACTGCCGCTGCGTCGAACTCCGGCCACCGTTGCGTATGCACCGATCCCTTCCCACCCAGGCGTTCCCACAGCTCATCGGCAACAAACGGCGCGAACGGCGCCAGCAACAGCACAAACGTCCGCAGCTCCTCGCGCGTGACAGTCTGCTGCCGCTCCAGCACATTGAGCAGCTTCATCAGCGCCGCGATCGCCGTGTTGTACTTCAGCACCGCAATGTCGCCCGTCACCTGCTGGATCGTCGCGTGTAACGCCCGCCGGGCATCGCCTTTTGGCGCCTCCTTGGATGCAGTCACCGCGTGCCGCGTCACATACTGCCACACGCGATCCAGGAATCGGCTTATGCCGCCCACGCCCCGATCGCTGAAATCGCCACCCGCCTCATATGGCCCCATAAACATCAGAGACGTGCGGAAGGCATCCGCCCCATACTCGTCGATATAGACGTCTGGACTGATCACGTTGCCGCGTGACTTGCTCATCTTCGCACCATCATGCGTAATCGTGCCGTTGGCGCGGAAATGCTTGAACGGCTCGGCAAAGTCCAGATGCCCCAGGTCGTGCAGCGCCATGGTGATGAAGCGCGTATACAGCAGATGCAGCACACTATGCTCTGCCCCGCCGACATACATGTCCACCGGCAGCCACTTGCGCGTCAGCGTTGGGTCCCACGGCTCTGTGTCGTCTCCACTGGATGGATAGCGCAGGAAATACCATGCCGAATCCAGGAAATTGTCGTTGACGTCCGTTTCGCGCTTCGCCGGCTTGCCACAGATCGGGCATGTCGTGTTGACGAAGCTCTCGATGCTCGCTAGCGGCGATGTCCCCGTCCCAGACGGCATGTAGTCCTCCAGGTCCGGCAGCAGCACCGGCAGCTGCTCCTCAGGCACAGGAACCGCCCCATGATCGGGACAATAGATAATCGGGATCGGAGGCCCCCAATAGCGCTGGCGACTGATCAGCCAGTCGCGCAGATGATACTTCACCGCGCGATGCCCGACGCCACGCCGCTCAAACGCCTCCACGATGGCCGTCCGTGCCTCCGCTGACGGCATCCCGGAGAACTCGCCTGATGCTACCAGCACCCCATCGTCGGTAAAAGCATCCCCGTCCACCGACACCACAGACTCATCGCTCCCAGCCTCTGCGGGACGCACTACGGCACGTACCGGCAGTCCCATCGTCCGCGCGAATGCCAGGTCGCGATCGTCGTGCGCGGGCACCGCCATGATCGCTCCTGTCCCATATTCCAGCAGCACGTAATCGGCGATCCAGATAGGCACCTGCTCGCCAGTCAGGGGGTGGACCGCGTATGCCCCAGTGAATACCCCTGTCACGGCGCGCTCCGCGGCATCCGGCTCGGTGCGTCTGCGCTGCGCCTGTTCCTGATATGCCGTCACCGCATCGCGATGCGCATCTGTCGTAATCTGCTCCACCAGTGGATGCTCGGGCGACAACACCACAAACGTCACCCCATAGATAGTATCCGGGCGGGTGGTATACGCTCCAATGGCAACGCCCTGGTGACCCGCCACCGCCATCTCAAACTCCAGCCCTTCGGAGCGCCCGATCCAGTTACGCTGGGCAGTCTTGACACGCTCGGACCAGTCTAGCGTATCCAGATTCTTCAGCAGCACATCGGCATACTTCGTAATCGTGAAAAACCATTGCTGCAGCTGGCGCCGCTCCACGATGGTGCCGCAGCGCTCACAACGACCGGCAATCACCTGCTCGTCCGCCAGAACCGTCTTATCCTTCGGGCACCAGTTGACCGCTGCAGACTTTCGCTCGGCCAATCCCGCCTTGAACAACTGGATGAAGATCCATTGCGTCCAGCGATAATAGGCGGGATCAGTCGTCTGTACCTCATGCGACCAGTCGAAGCGATTGCCCACACGTTTCAGTTGGTCGCGGAAGCGATCGATATTGCGCGCCGTCATCGGACGCGGATGTACTCCCATCTTGATGGCAAAGTTCTCGCTATGGATGCCAAACGCGTCGAACCCCATCGGCTCGAACACATCAAAGCCAGACATCGCCTTCCAACGTCCATGCACATCTGAGCCGACATAGGAATACATATTACCGACATGCAACCCTTCCGCTGACGGATAGGGAAACATCATCAGATCGTAGTACGGACGCTTCGCTCGCTGCATATCAACCTGATAGATATGCGTGCGCTCCCATCGATCGCGCCACTTCGCCTCGACCGCTGCCACGTCATATGCGCGCGTTCCCCTACGGCTGCGGCTCGCCACAGGCTCAGCGCCCACTGTTCCCTCACGACCGCCTCTAACGCTCTTGCTGCCGTTCTCGACGGGCGATACCTCAGTTTTCGCGTCGCCCACCTGTCCTGTAGCCATCGTTTGCGCCTCTTCCTGCCATGTAAATAGTGTTGATGAATGGCGGTGGGCAATACGTTGGACAAAAAGAAAAGCGCCCTCCGCCCCACAAGGGCGACAGGCGCATATGCGCTTCGCGGTACCACCTTGCTTCGCTGGGCCTCACGGCAGCCAGCCTCTAGGAACGCCAACACGTCCCGACTCTGTAACGGGAGTTCCCGGCGCAGACTACTTTGCTCATCCGAGCAGTTCACCCACACGGCTCACGAGTGAGCTTCCGACCTCCCCACCGCCAGCTCACACCAGCCGCTGACTCTCTGCACATGGGTCGCATCGTACTGTTCTCGTGCATTGCCATTATTGATATCTCTCGTCCCACAATATCATACATACTGTCCGTGCCGCAAGCGCGCTGCATGATCCCCTGATCGAATTTTTGGGTCCCGTAAACGAGCACTGCAAGTGCGAGTTTATTGGACGCGCTCGCGCACTACTCCTGCCCATAGACTGGCCCGAGCCCTTTGGCATGGTCTTATCGAGTCGCTCGCCGGTGGCACTCCCGTGCTGACGGGTCCGCGCGGAGCCGCTGCCGAAGTCGTGGATGATGGTGTCACCGGCTTCATCCGTGAGGCCGATGCGGAGCTCGTAGCCGCGGTACACGACCTGTCTTTGATAGACCGCGCTGAATGCCGGCACATCGCCGAGCAGCGCTTCGGCATCAAACGCATGGCCGAGGAGTACGTGCGCGTATATGAACAGGCGATAGCATGCACACAGGCGAAACAACTAGGTTCTGTTGACAATTCAGCGCAACCAGACGAGCGCACAAACAAAGTGGACAAAACCGAGGTAAGAGCGATCCAGCTTGTCAAAGCGGGAGAAGATACGGCGAACGTGCTTGAGTTTGGTGATGCAGCATTCGACCAGGTGGCGCTCACGATAGAGCCAGGTATCGTACGCGCGCTTGACCTTGGCGCTTTGATGGGGCGGAATGACGGCTTCGCTGCCCTGCGCTTGCACGTAGGCGATGAAGTCCGCCCCCGCGTAGCCCCGATCCGCCATCACCCGCATGAAGGTGAAGCCGTCCAACAACGCCTGCGCTTGCGTGCTGTCATGGCGTTGCCCGCCCGTCAACCGCACCCGTACGGGGTTGCCTAAGCCATCGACGGTGAGGTGGATCTTGCAACTGAACCCACCACGACTGCGACCGAGCGCTTGCTCCCCATGTTTTTTTGCGCGCCAGCGGCACAGGGATGCGCGCGCACAATCGTGCTGTCGATCATGCCGTGTTCGGTATCGGGGTCGGTGGCCAGCGCGGCGAAGAGGCGCTCCCAGACGCCTGCCTCACACCAGCGCACAAACCGTTTATAGACGCTATTCCAGGCCCCATACTCCACTGGGAGCAACCGCCATTGCGCCCCACTGCGGCTCATCCATTTCACCGCCTCCACGAATCGGCGGCAGCCGTGTTCGTCGCGGCCCACGTACGCATGCGGCTCCTGGCGCAAGAAGTCGCGCATCTTGCTCCAATCCTCGTCGCTCAGGTGAATATCGGTCATGCCCCCATTCTACCGGGTCCTCCCCAATTGTCAACAGAACCTAGCTGCGACAAATCCTTGATGCACTCGTTGACGTGAGTCCGATAGGTGGTGCGATCCTGGCCGTGTCGAATCGCCAATTCTGTGCGGATACGCGTGAACTCCGCGATAAGGAATGGAC
>DASVOW010001084.1:0-2950 GCA_036383155.1 Ktedonobacterales bacterium | reverse complement strand
CGGGCGCGTGGCAGATCGAGGTGTCCGCGCTCGCTACGAGTGAAGAAGGAGCGTCCGCCGCCGCGAGCGGGCAGATAGAGATGCAGCAGCGCGTCGTTGTGCCCATCGAAGATGGGGAATGGATTCGTGCTCGTCAAAGCGATTTCTCCCGACTAATACGACGTCACATGGTGCCGTTGTAAAACGAGGGCATGCCACGATGTATCTGTCTCGAAGCCCACCTGACCATCGAAGCACTCCATAGCCGCTATCGGCGTGCCTCAGATCCCGTCGAGCGCAGTCACTGGCATTTCCTCTGGCTGCTGGCCCGTGGTATGACGGCCACCGCAGTGGCTGCTCTCACAGGCTATTCCGCCTACTGGATCGGGCAGATCGCCCGGCGCTATAACCGTGACGGCCCGAGCGGTGTGCAGGATCGCCGTCATGCTGCATGCGCGGGACGGCCGAAGCTCTCCACCGCTCAACTGACGGACCTGCGGCATGCCCTGGCCGGGCCACCTCCCCACGGCGACCACTGGTGCGGGCGGACCGTAGCGCAGTGGCTAGCCGAGCGTATGGGTCACCACGTCAGCCGTCAACTCGGTTGGCGCTACCTGCGCCGGCTCGGTGCTCGCTGGCTGCAACCACGGCCCCGCCATGTGCAGGCTGAACTGCTGGCCCAAGCCGAGTTCAAGGCTCGTCTGCGCCCCCTGCTGCGGCAAGTGGCGACGGCCTTTCCGCACGCCCAGGTGGAACTGTGGGTGGTTGACGAGCACCGCATTGGACTCAAACCCATCCTGCACAAGGTCTGGTGTGTTGACGGCCAGCGTCCGATCGCTCCTGTCCAGCAGCGCTTCGAGTGGCGCTACCTCGTCGGCTTCGTCCATCCCGCCTCGGGCCGCACAGTCTTTCAGTTCGCCTCGACAGTCAGCATTGCCCTCTTTGAAGTGGAGCTGGCCGCGTTCGCCCAGCAGGTCGGCGCGTGCCTGGCCAAGCAGATTGTGCTCGTCCTCGACCGTGCGGGCTGGCATGCCAGCGTGCGGCTGCGTGTGCCCGAGCACGTCCACCTGCTCTTCCTGCCGGCCTACTCGCCTGAGTTGCAGCCGGCCGAACATCTGTGGCCGCTCACCAACACCGCGCTCGTCAACCGCCACTTCGCCACCATCGACGAATTGGAGGAGGTGCAGGCCGACCGCTGCATCCACCTCCAGCGGCGGCAGAACCTCGTCCGCTCCGCCACGCTCTTCTCCTGGTGGCCGCGTCGTATCGTCAAAAGGAAAGGACCGAGGAAGACCTAGTATGAACCGAGCTAGCCGCGTCGCGCGATACACAGAGAGCGACGAACGCGGAGAGCGGGCGCGCCTGTCGCTGTGGCTAACAGGCGCTTGTTACCGTTACGCTGCTGTGATATTGCCACGCAGCATAATTCACGTAGAGGAAAGCCTGGAACGAAGCTGTCTGGGTAGCGGCATTGCCCATGACGGTCTCTGGTTGTATCGACATCGAGGTAACCCCGGGTGGGAACGTGACGGTTTGCGTGGGAGTAGTCGTGCCGTGGGTGCTAAAGTCGTATTCCCAAAAATAGGTAATGGTGTGACTGGTATTGTCTGTCGTGAATGTCGGTTTGAGCGTCCCCGTGAGGGTGAACGTTTGATTACCTCCAGTCGCACAGTTATATGTGGTAGGGCTCGCGGACACGATCGGCTCGTAGAGCGAGAACACGCACAGCGCTTTGAAGTTCGCCCGATAGCTGATCTGATTGGGTTGCACGATGTCGAGTTCCGTCCACTGCGAAGCACCATTCGCTTGGGTATACGGTATCTGCCACGAGGTGTAAATCGTCATGGCGGTGCCTCCGCTAGGAATCATTTCATAGACCGGATGCGCGGCAGAGCCGTCACTGGAGCCGTCACTATTACGGATGTAGTAGCCGATCAATGCGGTATTGCCCACTTGCTGGTTGGGGGGGGTGGGGTTGTTCGAGAGCTTGATCGTAAAGGTTACACGAAATGCGACATATGGCCCACATCCACCCGTAGCGCTGGGTATGGGCGTGTCTGTCTCAGTTGCCAGCCCTGCAGGGCCACCATCTGTGCCGAAGTCGACCGACGCGGTCCGGATGGATTGAACAGTAAATCCAGGCGTTGGATTCCCCCCAGAGCCCAATCCGGCCGGCGTGACGGTAGCAGGAGGCGCCACTGTCGCGGTGCCTGTCGCGGTCGCTGCGGTCGCTGCGGTCGCTGCGGTCGCCAGCGCCGTGAGTGACGGCGTGCCCGTCGGGGAGTCGCCCAGGTTCGAGCGCGCTGGGGCCAGATGGACCAGCAGGTAACTGATCAGCGTGACGACGAGTGCCGTCGCCATGAACGCGCCCACACTTCCAACCCAACTTGAACGTCGGCCCGTCCGCTCATCGCTCCCCAGTCGCCACGTGAGCCGCGCCTTGCGCGGCTCCGTGAGCGCTGTGGACGCCTGCTCATCGAGGGGGAGGCCCGATGTGCTCCCCGCGCCCAAGGCAGTATCTGCTGTGAAGTGTTCGCGTTGGCGCATGGCATCGTCGTCGGATGCTGAGTCGGATGCTGAGGATGCGGGCGGCTCAAACTGGTCAGACATGGCGCTCTTCCCTCCTCATGATGAGGAAACTCGCGGTTGCATAGCTAGCGAACGCTCGTCGCTAGCTGTGCACTATAGCAAGAGGTGTGAGAACTGTCAACTCCTGCCCGGTGTCCGCAGGCGCATGAAGACAAGGAGGTCGATTGCGGATCACAGACGTAGGTCACGTCGCACCACACGACGGTCATTTGGGCCATCGCCAAGCGCTGAAACCGTTGGAGGGCGCGTCGGCGTTCTACAACGGTATGTCGCGACGTCATATTAGCCCTTGTCCCTCAGAGATTCAAGCGCGTGGTCATACATCCATGTCTGATTTAGCAGACGGTTTCTGACTTCAAGGCGACAGCTACCACTGTAATTG
>DASVOW010001083.1:0-2386 GCA_036383155.1 Ktedonobacterales bacterium | reverse complement strand
GGAGCCGCTGACCCAGCGCGAGCACGAGGTACTTCAGCACATGGCCCTCGGCCGTCGCAACGCCGAGATCGCCGATCTGCTCTGCGTCTCCGAAGGCACTGTCAAGACTCACGTGCACAGCATCCTGCAAAAATTCGGCGTAGACGACCGAACGCAAGCCGTCGTCATTGCCCTCCGCCGCGGCATCGTCCAATAACCCCCTGCAGTGACGCCCCAGACACAATCTTACCGAGAGCTGCCAGCTTGTCAATGTCCGCCCCAAAACCATGGCACCACTGTGCTCATGATCAGCACCACAGTGTACGGCAGGCCAGCATAGACTGACAGCATCAGCACCCGACGCGCCTTCCGCGCCGCCTCTGCGATGAAGTCATGCGGCAGGACCGCGTCGAGAAGCGCCGAAGTATCAGACGATTGAGCTACAACCACGGCAGGTCGTGTGCCACGTCGCGGCGACACTCTTATCAGCTCATCTACCGCAGCCCGGCTGATCGCCGTGAGATCGCGCAGTTGTAGCTGGGTTCTCGTCACCGCCAGGCGGAGCAGGCGCTCCGAAGCCGCATATTCCTGCCGCGACATAAACGCCTTCACCGACCACAACAGCGTTGTCCCACCAGCTTTGAGCGCGTAGACCCTCGTTGGCGGCTCACCGCTGCCCCTGCACATGATAGTGATGAATGCCTCCGCCTCGCTCCACACGATTCGCCGCTCACCGCTGCGCCACCGCGTATCGCGCCACGTCAACCCCGTCTCATCAGCCGTGACAGACAGGCCTCGCCTAAGTTGCCTCGCCCACACCGCCATCAAGACCCCAATCGAAAGCAGTGCAAGCGCCAACAGGCCAAGCACAAGCACGATCCCATACATCAGCAGCAAGCCTGGCCGAGGTAGAGCAGACGAACTGGCAGCCGATGAACCCAGCAACATTGCTGTAAAGGCAAACAGCACGGCAAGCAGCAACACGATGGTAACCGCACACCAATAAATCCCCACCCGCATGCCATCCTTGATGCCGCGCAACGACGCAAGTACTTCGACAGCGCCGAGTTGCTCATCTCCGCTTAACGGTTCTGGCTGTGTCTCCGCCAGCGGTGCAAGCGTATTATCGCGCTCCGCTACCGCTCGCCATACCCTGCTCACAGCAGTCGAGACAGTCCGCCAGGGAAACCAGCCCATACCAATAGCCCACGGCAGGAACGCCATAGCATAGAGCGGAAATTGCGCGTCACTGCGCAACTCCTGCCAGTTGTGCGTTTGCATGCCCTCCCACACGCCGTACAGTGGCAGCCCAAAGCATAGCATGACAAACACGAATGCCGCAGCCCGCCACACGTACGCTCCCCGCCTGCCCATCCCGTTGCACTCATCCATCTCGAAGTACCCGGCTATCGAGCGCTCATCTATCCCAACCATCTATCGTGCGCTCCTCTCCTACAGCGCCGACCAGATCGACGGCGGCGGCGCCGGATACACGGTGAAATTGGTGAAGACTCCCTCGGTTGCCCCATCATTGAGATACACTCCCATATGGCCAGCACTGGGCGTCTCATGCTGCTCGTCCCGATACACCTCGACCATACGCCCGTTGATGTAGCAAACGTACTGGTTCCCTCGCAAAAGCACTGTTAGCCTGTTTTGCGCACCATCACTCGTGTGAATTGCACTGCTGTAGCCCTCGTCGAGGTTCGTCCAATCATGCTTAGAGGTGCCATCCACGAAGTGATGGTTCCAGAGCCACCAGTAACCTGCTGAGTCCAAATAGAACACCACCATGTCACTGCCATTTGTGTTTGCCCGCAGCACCAGTCCCACCCCATCGCTATCTGCTGTACCGATCTGACGTGCTGTGACCTCGACTGCCGCGTCACCATGTTGAAAATTCGTCCACGAATGTGTGATGTAGCCCTTAGTTGTCGTCAGGTGATACCCATCGTCCTTGAAGAAGTGTCCTGGGTCATATGACGTCATCAACTCCATATCCCACTTATCGTCGTTGTATGTCAGGTCATCGTGATAGAGCGGCTTACCCGCGTGAATCTGTGCCAGCATACCCTCGTAATAGTGTGGCTGATACTGTTTGAGTCCCCAGCCTCCGGCGTAGAGCACGGCGAACACAATGACCAGCACAAGCTGCACAGTGCATCCCAACTCCAGGGTGGTTGGCCTGGTTGCCGGCTCGTTTTTGCCTATTGAGGAACGCAACACTTCAAGCCGTTCCTGCGGGGATGTCGCAGCCTTCATTGCGGCAGCTATAGCATCACGCTGCTCGGTGGCTGGATGCGTGCTCGTCATCCGCTCCGCGAGCGTGGAGAGATCACGCAGCGGCAGCCGTGTTCGCGCTGGGACGAGAGCCGCAAATCGCGCATGCGGCGTAACTTTCTCTGAT
>DASVOW010001082.1:0-3950 GCA_036383155.1 Ktedonobacterales bacterium | reverse complement strand
GCACGGGTATGGTGCTGGGCATGAGCGTGATCGGGCTGATGCTGGTGTTGGGCCGCTGGCTGAGCGATCATGGGGAGTGAGTAGGGCAGAATGAGTCAGCGCGCATCAGTGGCTTCGATGCCCACAAGCGCGTGAAGGGGCGCGAATGCGAGCGCGGTGTCGCCTCCCAGCACGACACCGCGCATGACCACCATGAGCACTATGAGCTGGCCGCCGCGCTGCACGCCACCGCCGCGCCGGTGCTGATCACGAGGCGCTCTGCTCGTCTTGGCCGCCGTGTGGGGCGGAGGCGGTGTCCCTGGTGCCGAGGTCGTCGGAGCGTCCGGCGGCCAGCCGGGACCACTGGGCGGTGGGACGGCCGTTCGTGCGGAACTGTTCGCCGGTGGTCCAATCCCACCGCTGCGGCCAACCTGCGGGCGAGTCCTCCCAGAACTCCTGCCGGCCATAGACGGTCCGATCCAGGAGTCCGTACGAGGGCGCCATCACTTCATTGCCGCGGCCGGTGGTCCAGTAGGTCTCGAAGACCTGGTCACCGTCTCGGAGATAGCTGACCAGGATGCCGAAGTGCCGGTCTGCGATCAGCTGGTCCACGGCGTCCTGCGGCACCGAGTACCAGGGAACGGTCCAGCCCATGAAGTCGCGATAGCGCGAGCTCTCCTCGTATGGGCCCTCGCAGAACGTGGCGTAGGTGACGTCGCGGGAATGCAGGTACGACAGCTCGGTGATGTGGGTGGTGGAGAAGGTGCAGCCCTCGCACTGGGCTTCGGCAGGTTGACCGGTGTGCCACATGTGAAAGTAGACGATCAACTGTCGCCGGCCCTCGAAGACCTCCAGCAGCGTGACCGGTCCGTGCGGGCCGACCAGCTGGATGGTGGGGTCCACCGCCACCATCGGCAGACGCCTTCGCGCCGCCGCGATTGCATCCCCTTCGCGGGTGTGCGCCTTTTCCCGTACCCGCAGCGCGTCCAGTTCCGCCTGCCAGGTGGCCCGGTCGACCACCGCAGGCAGCGCAGCAGTAGCGAGGTCGGTCGTGAAGTGGTGCGGAGCACGTGTGTTCATCGGGGTTTCCTTTCTTTGCTCTCCCGCTGGCATGCGGGATGACGCTGACTGATGGAGAGCGAAGATGTGCTTGCCATGCCAGCACCGCCAGGGAAGGGGTAGATCGCGGTGGGAATGATGAGGGCGCTGGACTCGGCAATCGGTTTGCCCAGTAGGTCGACCAGCGCGTGGTGGATGCTCGTGTTGCTGATACCAGCCGAGGTGAGAAGAAGCCTCATGATGCCTCTCTTAGTCACTACAATCAAGGCTGAGGGTCTCCACTGCCCGCTTGAGTAGAGTACAGACGCTGGCCGCATCAACTTTCGAAACTGCCTGTAGTCTACGAGCGGAGCAAGAAGAAAACTTCTCCTATCTTGCGCTTCTAGCCACCCCAAGCTTTGCCACGTATTGCAAGACACGCTTTCAGAACTGGTAGCGGGTTTGGCTCCACTGGTCGCCCCTGGCACATGCGAAGATCTTGGTGGGCGTGACCGAGAACAGCAGAAGCGGTTCCCTAGTGGATTCATCCCACAAGAGCCCGTTGCGCAGCTGGATGGGCCAGCCCTCGCCCCACAGGATGGCCTGCTGCTGGTAGAAGCGTTCGTGCACGGCTGCGTCGGTGACTGGGGCGGCATCACCTTCGACCACGATGTCGAGTCCGGTGGCCAAGTGGTTGCAGCCAGTCGTCACCACCACATGCGGGTTCCCCCGAAGGTTCTTAAGCTTCTGTGCGATGCTACCTGTCCCGAAGTAGAGGGTCCCATCGAGCCAGACGGCTGCGACGGGCGTGACGTGAGGTCGTCCATCGGCGCGGACCGTCGAGAGCCAAAAGACCTCCGCGGTTTCAAGGACGCGACGGGTCTCCTCCCACGGCGTCGCCACGGCGTCCGGCGAACTACTGTGTCCCAGGTCGATGGTCGTGATAGGGCCCTGCATGCTCAGTACTCCTGTTGCTCGTGCACGGTTGTCACCAGGCAAATGGTCCCAAATGACCCAGCCCCTGATGCATCGATCTGCCGCTCAGCTCACATCAGAAGGGATGTGATGCCACTCTTTTGGCCTTGGTCCTCCAGGGTTGGTTCTTCCACTTGTCCACTTGCCAATTGTGGGCTGCTCCTCATATTCTCGTTGCAACGGCTGAAGGTGGAAGTTACCCCAAGTATTCCCAAGCACGTTCTAAGAAATTCAGCACAGTCTGCGTGAATTCTTCGGGCTCTTCCATGTTGGGCACGTGCGCGCTGTGGGCGAACGTGTGCTGTTGCGCTCCTTTGATCGAATCGGCCAGGACGCCGGCTGCGCGGACAGTCTCAGGATGATCGAGCGCGCCTAGCATGACCAGGGTCGGGATGTCGATGGTATCGAGGCGGCTGATGGCGGGTGGATCAAGCAGCTCGAAGGGCTGGGTATCGGCGAGGAGCCAGGTATTGCGCTCGACCGGGATACGGTTCATCTCGGCGGCGCGCCGGCGAACGTCTGGATTGACCTGTTCCGGCTGGCGATAGGGGCCATCAATCCAGAGGCGAAGCTGAAGCTCCGAGGTGCGCGCCGTGTCGCCCTGTTGTGTCGCAGCAATCATTTCGAGGAGCTCGGGTGGAGGGGCGCCTTCCATTTTGAAGCCACTGGGAGCGCTGGTCACCATGATCAACGCGGAGACGACCTCAGGGTGCTCCAGCGCGTAGTCCAGCATGATCTGGCCGCTCATCGAGCATCCGAGCAGCGCGGCGCGTGTGACGCCGAGGTGGTCTAGCAGGTGGGCGAGGTCGCGGCGCCGATTTCTGGGGCCGCTGGCAGGATCGGATTTGCCGTAGCCGCGCATGTCATATCGGATGACGCGATACCTTGCTGTAAAAGCATCCCACTGGGGATCCCACATCCGGCTATCTAAGAAGCCGGCGTGACCGAGCACGAGTGTCTCGCCCTCGCCTGCCACTTCGTAGTAGAGCTTGCCATCGCCGAGCTCCAGGTATCCGGTCCCTGTCTCTGCCATAACGAATGTCGCTCCTCGTTGCCGTTGGTCTTGAGTTGTTCCGTCGAAAGCGGGTGGCTGGATGGTCTCATCCTGCCTTATAGTGGCGGCTTCCATCATACCACCGTATAATGCGTTTTATCGGAGATGCGCGCCTGCTCAGGGGATGGGTGGGCTGTGACGAGTCGGGCAAGCGGGTATGCCAGTCAGCATTTGCGCGTGGTTGACCCGTCTATACTTTATCAGGACAGGCTCTCTGCTAGAGCATCTGATGGGAGAGTACCGGCGGTGACAGAAGGTGATGGAACGCGGTGAGCTATCTGCAGTCGCCAGACGATGTTCCTGCTCATCCGCTGGAGAAGGCAGGGTATAGGCTTGAGTTTCACGACGAGTTTCGTGGAGTTGAGCTCGATCGGACGAAGTGGCTCCCCTTCTATTTGCCGCAGTGGAGCTCACGAGAACGCGCTGCTCCTTGCTATGCGCTACGCAACGGCACGTTGATCTTGCAGATCACTCAGGATCAGCAGCCGTGGTGTCCTGAATTTGATGGGTATACTCGCTGTTCGTCTCTGCAAACGGGCGTCTTTTCTGGTCCGCTTGGCAGTGGCGTGGGGCAACATCGCTTCAATCGTTCCTGTGTTGTGCGTGAGCCACAGCCGGCTGTGCGGACGTATACGCCACAGTACGGGTATTTCGAGATCCGGGCAAAGGGCGTGAATACCGTCCCGCATATGGTTACGCTGTGGATGATCGGGTATGAAGATGCGCCCGAAAAGTCGGCGGAAATCGCCATCATGGAGATCAAGGGTGCGGGCGTGAGCGCGCAGGGCTCGCGCGTGGGGTATGGGGTGCATCCGTGGTCAGATCCGGCCATTATGGACGAATTCTACGAAGAGGTTGTGCCGATTGATGCGAGGCACTATCACATCTATGCGGTCGAATGGAC
>DASVOW010001081.1:0-1640 GCA_036383155.1 Ktedonobacterales bacterium | reverse complement strand
GCGCAGTTTGCGTGGAAGCATGGCGATGGCGCAAAAGACATCGCGTTGGAGGTTCCGAACGCGGAACAGGCATATAACGAGGCTCTGAAGCGCGGCGCGAAGAGCGCGATGGAGCCGACAGTCGCTGAGGACAAGAACGGGCGAGTCAAGCGCGCGGCCATCTATACGTATGGCAATACAATCCACAGCTTCATCGAGCGACAAAACTATAGTGGGCCGTTCCTGCCGGGGTATCGTGCGATTGAGGCGAGCGGCGAGCAGCGTGAGCGCGACGCTGGGCTGCGCGCGATCGATCATGTGGTCGGCAATGTCGAGCTGGGCAAGATGAACGAGTGGGTGAAGTTCTACGAGGATGTAATGGGCTTCTCGCAGATCATCCACTTCACGGATGAGGCGATCAGCACGGAGTATTCGGCCCTGATGTCGAAGGTGATGCAGGGCGGCAACGGCAAGATCAAGTTCCCCATCAACGAGCCGGCGGTCGGCAAGAAGAAGTCGCAGATCGACGAGTATCTAGAGTATTACAAGGGGCCGGGCGTGCAGCATATCGCACTGCTGACCGGCGACATCATCGAGACGGTGCGCAAGCTGAAGGCGCAGGGCGTGGAGTTCATCGCCGGCATCTCGACCTACTATGACGAGCTAGAGGCGCGTGTCGGCAAGATTGATGAGCCCATCGAAGAACTGGCGAAGCTAGGCATTCTGGTGGACCGCGACGACGACGGATATCTGCTGCAGATCTTCACACGCAACGTGCAGGATCGCCCAACGGTGTTCTTCGAGATTATTCAGCGTAAGGGCGCGCGCGGCTTTGGCGAGGGCAACTTCAAGGCGCTCTTCGAGGCCATCGAGCGCGAGCAGGAGCTACGCGGCAATCTGTAGGACCGCGACACGTTACCACGGGCACCACTCCTCATGTCGAGGAGGGTGCCCGCGGATGGGGGATGATGGGAGACACTTATGCCCTCATATCATAGTCTCGGCAGTGTGCCGCATAAGCGGCACACCCAGTTTCGCAAACCAGACGGCAGCCTGTATGCCGAGGAACTCTTCGGCGAGGAGGGATTCAGCGGCGTCTATTCGCTGCTCTATCACCAGTATCCGCCGACGCGGGTGAGCAAGGTGGAACGCTTCGGTGCGGTAAGCCTGCAGGAGTGGCCCCAGGAGACCCATCGCCATCACCACGTGCGCTCCAAGGGAGTCGAAGCGGGCGGGGACATCGTTTCGGGGCGGCGGCTGATGTTCTACAACGCCGATTGCACGCTCTCAGTGGTGCGCCCGACGGAGCAGATGGACTACTTCTATCGCAACGCGCAGGGCGACGAACTGCTCTTTGTACACGAGGGCAAGGGTGTGCTGGAGACGACATTCGGCTTGCTGCCCTACGTGCCGGGAGACTATCTCAATATTCCGCGGGGGACGACGTGGCGTGTGCAGCCGGGGACGCAGGAGGGGGATCAGCGCTTCCTGGTGGTAGAAGCGTTTGGGGGGGCGATCCAGCCGCCGAAGCGCTATCGGAATGAGTTTGGGCAGTTGCTGGAGCATTCGCCGTATTGCGAGCGCGATTTACGCGCGCCGGCGGAGCTGCCACGGCATGAGGAGCGCGGCCAGTTTGACGTGCGGGTGAAGGTCAACGGCGA
>DASVOW010001080.1:0-1636 GCA_036383155.1 Ktedonobacterales bacterium | reverse complement strand
TGGCTCGCGCCAAACGCGTCATACTCGCTCTCGTCGCGCCGCAAATAGCCGGAGATGCCGCCAAGCTGCTTGATCGTGCGGAAGCGATCGCGCCGTCCGGTGACCAGCTTATGCGGATACGCCTGGTGGCCGATATCCCAGACAAGCTTGTCCTGCGGCGCGTCGAAAGCAATGTGCAAAGCGAGGGTCAACTCGACTGTGCCAAGGTTCGGGGCCAGGTGCCCACCACGCAAGGCGACTGTTTCGATGATCTCCTGGCGGATCTCGCTGGCAAGCTGATCGAGCTCGGTGGGAGAGAGCTGCTTGAGCTGGCTAGGCGAATCTATAGTATCGAGAATTCTCTGCACGTTCCCCTCACTCCTCCGTGCTGTGTGGCAAACCACCGATGATTATCGCCACGATCTGTTGCCGGCATACAAGGGCGTCATTGTCCTCGCCCGTGCACATGTCTTGTGTATGTCGGCGTGCCGGCATTGCACTCTATCCAGTATACGGATCGATCACTGACCTGCCGCAACAGGAAAAACATCTGATGGCCGACGACGATCTCGCCTACGAATTATAGGGCGAAATCCCCATCACAACAAACATCCTCGCACGCGGCGTCAGCTACTTACGTGTACAGTAGCGCTGCACTCGAGTGCATTTCGGCGATGGATCCGGCCGCCTACAGCATCCAGGACGCCGGCGACGCCGTTTCCTTCGCCAGCTCGGCTTCGAGCCGCTGCTGCGCCTTGCTCACGATCAGCTCGATGAACTTATTCTGGCTTCGCCAGCGAGCAGTCTCCTTTTCGGGATCATAGTTATTCGCGCTGACCAGCTCCTTAAGCTCCGCAAGCGTCATCTGGCGCAGGCGCATCCGCAGGATGTTTTCGCCGCCAAGATCCAGCAGTTCCACCACGTCGAATGCCGGGCCACTGCCAAATACATCGAGCAGCCCGCTCTGCACCAAAGCCTCCCGTACCTGATTGGCAACCGTAACATCCGTACGCGCACTTTCCGCGATACGCGAGAATAACTGTGTCATCTGCTCGACATCGTGAGCATCCATAGTCTGCCGACCCTCTCTCCGATAATTGCGCTGCTCAATGACATGCTGGCTAATGAAGGTGATAATTGCTCAGTGTGGCGCATTCCCCCTCCTCACATATAACGGACGGAGGGTTTAATGATCTCATCTACAGCAGCCCTGTGAATCCCACCGACAGTGGATTGTATGCAAGACCCATACGTCTGACAAGCAAAATAGAAAAACGGATGATTACCACCCGCGCCTGCGTAGCCAGTCCTCACGCGCCTCGCGCGCCTCCCGAAAGAACGCCTCGATGGTGGCGCCGCCATCCGCCTCCCCCGCCGCTACCATACCGCGCAGTTCGTGAAGTATTGCGAGATAGGCGTCCAGCCAGCGCACGATCTCATCACGATTGGTCAGGCAGATGTCGCGCGCCATACGCGGGTCCCCCGATGCGATGCGCGTCGCATCGCGGAAGCCTCCTGCCGCCAGCAGCGCAAGCTCAGCCCACCCGGCATCGCTTGCCAGCATGCGCACGAGACCCGCCGCGACAAGTATCGGCAGGTGACTCACGCCCGCGACCAGGTGATCGTGACGCTCAGGGTCGAGCAGCACTGCAGATGC
>DASVOW010001079.1:0-4149 GCA_036383155.1 Ktedonobacterales bacterium | reverse complement strand
AGCGTCACCTGGAGGCAATCTTGCGCCACTTGCTGGATGATTAGCGCCCCCACATCGTGCGCATCAGCCCCAGAAAGCGCCGGTAGCCTCCCGGGCGGTACGGGAACCACCACAGCTCGTGGCGCAGCGGCTGGAAGCGCTCGGTCATGATGTGCCGCTGCTGGCAATATTCGCGCAGCCCCTGCGCTCCCCCGTGGATGCGCCCGATGCCGCTCTGCTTGACGCCACCCCATGGCGTCTCCGGCGCCCCATACGACATGATCACGTCGTTGATCAGCACGCTGCCCGCCTCAAGCCGCCGCGCGACGCGCTCGGCATGCCGCCGATTCTTCGAGAACACGTACGCGCTCAGGCCAAAGTCGCTATCGTTGGCCCGGCAGATCGCCTCCTCCTCGCTGTCAAACGTCGCGATAGGCAGCACCGGCCCGAACGTCTCCTCGCGCATCAGCGGCATATCGTCGTGCACATCCACCAGCACCGTCGGCTCATAGAAAAGCTGCACCTCCGCACTGCGCTTGGCGCCGGTCAGCGCCTTCGCGCCCCCGGCCAGCGCGGAATCGACATGGCGCTGCACGATCTGGACCTGCCGCTCGCTGATCATCGGCCCCATCTCCACCGGCGCATCGGGACCGCTCGCGTGGCCCACGCGGATCTGACGTGTCAACTCCACAACTTTGCGTGTAAATGGCTCGGCGATGCGCTTATCGACATACACCCGCTCCACCGAAGCGCAGACCTGCCCCGCATTACAAAAGCTGCCCCAGACGATGGCGTTTGCCGCGCGGTCGAGGTCGGCGTCGTGCAGCACGATAGCCGCGTCGTTGCCGCCAAGCTCCAGCGCGACCGGCGTGAGATTCTCCGCGGCGGCAGCCATGATGCGCCTGGCCGTCGAGCCCCCGCCGATGAACGAGACTTTGTCGGGCGCGGCTGCCACCAGCGCCCCACCAGTGCGCCCGTCGCCCTGCACGATCTGCAGCAGCCCATCGGGCAGACCCGCCTGCTGGAAGAGTTCCCCAATTGCCTGACCGATCAGCGGCGTGAATTCGGAGGGCTTGAGCACGACGGCGTTTCCGGCCAGCAGCGCCAGCACCACCTCCGATGTCGGCAGCGCAAACGGGTAGTTCCACGGCGAGATCACCGCGACGACGCCATACGGCTTGTATTGCACGAAGCTGCGCTTATACATCAGCAGATGCATCGGTAGCTTTTCGTCACGCAGGAAGCGTTTGGCGCGCTTGGTGTAGTACGTGACGAGATCGGCGATGGGGAGGATTTCCTGTGACAGCGCCTCGACCTCCGGACGGCCCTGCTCCCTGGAGATCAGATCGGTGAGCCAGTTGGCCCGCACCAGCAGCACCCGGCGGAAGGCGCGCAGCACGCGCGAGCGCTCGTCGAGGGAGCGTGCGGCCCAGGCTGGCTGCGCGGCGCGCGCTCTGGCTATCGCGTCACGGACGGCCGCCTCATCATCCATCGCCACATCGCCAACTGGCTCGCCCGTGGCAGGATTGTAGCTGACCAATCGCTGAACGGCGGGCGCCGCGGCAGCTACGTGGCCCTTGCCGGCGCCATCTTCATACTGGGACAGCACTGTAGACGCGGTCTGTGTCGCCTGAATCTCTTCGGGAATCATCGCCGTATCCCTTCTCGGCAACCTGCGGTGTTGCCGGTGCGTGAGCGTGGGCCAGCCCCTCTCACGTTCTCATAGAGCGCCAGCCGAAACAACGCCGTCCGCATAGTCATCGCAACGTCTGCAGGTGAGCAGTGACGGCTTGTGCTGCGCCACATCATATCGCCGCTGGAGTCATATCGCCCATCCAGCGCTCACGTTGCTCCACAAAACACGCCATATTGGTTTTCTGTCCCCATCCTACTACATCCGCCTCAAAATTGTTATCACTGAATGGCTATCTGTCTCGCACTGCACAACGCCGGGCGCATACCTGTCCCAAAACGCGCGGCCCAACCCTCTTCATTTGTAATGACCGTCATCTGCGGTCATGACGGCAGAATCTCTGCACACATATAGAAGAGGACCACAGTGAAGATCGTCGTGTTTGGCGCGAATGGTGCAACAGGTAAAATCCTGACGAAACAAGCGGTGGATGCGGGACATACGGTCACGGCCGTCACCCGTCACCCGGAGACCTTCCCGTTCCACCACGAGCGTCTGCAGATCATGGGTGGCGACGTCTACGATCTCTCAGCGGTCGAACGAGCGGTCGCCGGACAGGACGCCGTCCTCTCGACCCTCGGCGTCCCTTTTACTCGCCAGCCGATCACCATCTATTCGCAGGGCATTGCCAATATCATGCAGGCGATGATCCGCCACGGAGTGCGTCGCCTCGCCTGCATAAGCTCAAGCGCTACCGGTTCTGACCACGATACCGGGGCGGGCTTCATCTTCGACAAAGTCTTGCAACCTATCGTTATGTCCACAATTGGCAAGACGACGTATGCGGACATGGCGAAAATGGAAGCACTGCTGATGAACAGCCAGCTTGAGTGGGTTATTGTCCGGCCCTCCGGCCTCTTTGACACGCCACACGTCACCGACTATCAGGTAGCTGAATCACACATACGCGCGGTATTTACCTCCCGGACGGATCTGGCGGACTTCATGCTCAAGCAGGCCACCCATGACCGGTATCTCCACAAAATCATGGCGATAGCGACGTTCTCGATGGTGCCCAGCGTGTTCCAGTTCATGACGCAAGAGGCGTTCAAGAAGCCCGCCACAAACTGAGGAAGAGGAAAAGGAGCTTGCTATGATCTTGGTTACTGGAGCGACGGGAACCGTCGGACGCAAGGTGGTGAGCCTGCTACTGGCAGGCGGCCAGCAGGTGGTGGCGGTCACCCGCAATCCCGCCACTGCCGCGCTGCCCGTCGCTGCTCACGTGGTGGCGGGCGACCCCTCGCGCCCGCAGTCGCTGACGTCGGAGTTGCGCGGCGTCGAGACAATCTTCATCAGCCCACGCGCCCTCGGGGATGCCACAGCCGGGCCTGCGACCGCCGAGTTGCTACAGCTCGCAGCCGAGCAGGGGGCGCGGCGAGTGGTCGTGCTGTCTGCCGTCACGGTCGAGTATGGCGGTGGCTATCAGCGCTTCGCCGACGCCTTCAGGGCGGTCGAGGATGCCGCCAAAGCCTCCGGCCTGCAGTGGACCATCCTGCGCTGTGCTGATTTCGACGCGAACGCCCTGTCCTGGGCGCCGCAGATTCGCATGGCCGGTGTCGTGCGCGGCGTCTATGGTGATGGGGCCACCTCGTCGATCCACGAGCGGGATGTCGCCGCCGTCAGCGTCCTTGCATTGATGGACGCCGCACATGCCGGGCGCACCTATGTGCTCACCGGCCCAGAGTCGCTCACCCAGCGCGAAAAGCTCACTCTGATCGGCAAGGCCATCCGCAAAGACATACCCTGGGTGGAAGTCGCTCCTGAGCAGTTCCGCCAGGCCATGATCGCCCAGGGCCTTCCTGAGGATGTCCCCGACAGAGTGATCGGCTACTGGGCCGACCGTGTGCTGCAGCCGGGACCAACTTTGGACACCGTGGAGCAGCTTCTGGGTCCCCCCGCGCTCACCTTCGCCGAATGGGCACTCGAGCACGCTGCCGCCTTCCGAAGCTGACAGTGACATCGTCCTAAGCGCAGCTTGGTAGCTTCAACGAGAGATATGTCCGGCATTCGCAAACTCACACCACACACCTGTCCCAAAATGAGCTACTCAACCCTCTCTATATGTAGATGGCCGCGGCTGCTGGTCAGCGCGATACCGTCTCTCGCCAGAGAATCGAGAAGGAAACATGGCAACGACATCTCAAACATCTCAAGTCCCGGCGTTTGTGCGCCTGGGAAACATGGTGACACGGACCCTGCTGCGCGCAGGCTTGAAGATCAGTGGACCCAACAGCGTGCCCATGTACATGCTCACGGTACGCGGGCGCAAAAGTGGCCAGCCGCGAACCACACCGATAGTGGTCATCGAGCAGGATAGGAAGCGCTACCTCGTCTCTCCATTCGGCGAGGTGGATTGGGTGCGCAACCTACGGGCAGCGGGCGAGGCCACTCTCACGCGTGGGCGTCGCACTGAGGCGGTCCGGGCGCAAGAGCTGCCCCGCGACGAAGCGAGTCGCGTTCTGCAACGCAGTGCAGAG
>DASVOW010001078.1:0-3962 GCA_036383155.1 Ktedonobacterales bacterium | reverse complement strand
AAGTCCGCATTGATGCGCCCATAGAGCATCGCGATCCAGCGGAGCGGCAGGCGCAGCTCCTGTGATGTGCTAAGCTCCAGGCTGGGCACGACCTCCAGCCCATCGATCTCGAAGTCCGGCTGGTAGAAGCGGTTGAACAGCACCAGGCCGCCGGCGCCTGATGCGACGAGGCGGCGTGCTACATTTGGTAGTGCGGTGAAGAACGGGCTGAGCTTCACGGCGATCGGGATATGCACCTGTGCACAGACATCCTCTACAAGCTGCCCATACGTACTTTCGAGCTCTGTGCTAGTCAGGTCAGGATCAGCAGCAAGGTAATAGATGTTCAGCTCGAGGGCGTCGGCGCCAGCCTCTTCGATCTTGCGCGCGTACTCGACCCACCCACCTGGGGAGACCCCGTTGAGGCTGCCGACGATAGGGATGCTGGTTGCTTCCTTTAGCTGATGGAGATGCTCAAGGTATGGTTCTGGACCGATGTTGTAGGTGTCCATATCGGGGAAGTAGCTCAGCGATTCAGCGAAGCTGTGTGTGCCCAGATGCAGGTAGTGATCGAGCTCCAGGCTCTCGTGGGTGATCTGTTCCTCGAAGAGCGAGTACATGACCACCGCCGCCGCGCCAGCTTCTTCGAGCCGGCGAACGGTGTCCACGCGCTTGGAGAGCGGTGAGGCTGAGACTACGAGCGGGTTCTTCAGGTGCAGCCCCAGATATGTCGTCGTCAGGTCCGGCATAGTGATCCTCCGTAATGGCCAACGCCATAACAAGACGGTGGGGGACGTGGTGGGTCAGGAATGCCCGTTGCGCATCGCGGCGTCTTCTCCCGGCGTCTCCGCCAGCTGCTTATAGTGCTGCCAACGCTCCTGCACGTCTGCTTGCGCCTGCCTCAGCAGCGATTCGGCGAGGGGCGCGTCAGTCTGCGCGAGCATGCGGTAGCGCGTCTCGTTGTAGGCATATTGTTCCAAGGGCACGGACGGCTGTTTCGAGTCGAGAATCAGGGGATTCTTGCCCTCGTCAGTCAGCGCAGGGTTGTAGCGGTAGAGCGGCCAGTAACCGGACTGTACGGCCAGCTTCTGCTGCTCCAGGCCTTTGCGCATGTCGATGCCATGGGCGATGCAGTGGCTGTAGGCAATGATGAGCGATGGGCCGTCGTACGCCTCAGCCTCAAGGATCGCGTGCAATGTCTGCTGGTCGCTCGCACCCATTGCCACACGGGCGACGTAGACACTGCCGTAGGCCATCGCCAGCATGCCGAGGTCTTTCTTCGGCAGTCGCTTGCCACGCGCGGCAAACTTGGCGACCGCCGCGCGTGGGGTTGACTTCGACGCCTGCCCGCCGGTATTCGAGTAGACTTCGGTGTCCAGTACGAGGATATTGACGTTGCGCCCCGAGGCAAGCACGTGGTCGAGGCCGCCAAAGCCAATATCATAGGCCCAGCCATCGCCGCCGATGATCCAGACGCTGTGGCGCACCAGGACATCGGCGAGGCTCAGCAGGTTGCGCGCCTGGGCAGCGATCTGAGGGTCGGCAGACTCCGCCAGCCGCAACGCGATCACCTTGAGTCGCGCGACCCGCTCGCGCTGGGCCTGGATGCCGGACTCACTAGACTGATCGGCGGTGAGCAGCGCATCCACCAGATCGGTTCCGATGCTGTCCGCGAGCGCAGTGAGTAACTCGGCGGCAAATTCTTCTTGCTTGTCGAGCGTGACGCGCATGCCGAGGCCGAATTCGGCGTTGTCCTCGAAGAGCGAGTTGGACCATGCAGGGCCGCGCCCTTCAGCGTTGCAGCTCCAGGGAGTCGTTGGCAGGTTGCCGCCATAGATCGAGGAGCAGCCGGTGGCGTTGGCGACGAGAGCACGATCGCCGAATAGCTGGGTGACGAGCTTGATGTAGGGCGTCTCGCCGCAGCCAGAGCAGGCGCCTGAGAACTCAAAGAGTGGCTCCAGCAATTGTGTGTTCTTCACGGCGGCCAAGTTCAAGTTGGCGCGCTCCGCCTCGGGTAGGCTGAGGAAGAAGTCCCAATTCACGTTCTCGCGCTCGCGCAATGGTGGCTGCGGCGCCATGTTGATAGCCTTGCGTCCCACTTGGCGCTTGTCTACGACCGGACAGGCCTCGATACAGAGGCCGCAGCTCGTGCAATCCTCCGGCGACACCTGCAGGGTGTATTTCATATTCGGGAACTCGCGGAATCGCGCGTCCGCCGACTGGAAGGTTTCGGGGGCTTGCGCGAGGAAGGCGGCATCGTAGACTTTCTCGCGGATGACCGCGTGCGGGCAGACGAACGCGCATTTGCCGCACTGGATGCAGATCTCGGGGTCCCAGACGGGGATCTCGTCGGCAAGGTTGCGCTTCTCCCAGCGCGCCGTGCCGGAGGGGTAGGTGCCGTCAATAGGCAGGGCGCTCACCGGGAGGGAATCACCCTCGCCCGCGATCATGGGGCCGAGCACGTTCTTGACGAAGGCGGGCGCCTCGGCGGGGACCGGCGGACGCATGGCCAGCACCGGGAGCGGGATCGCACGGTGGGCGGAGTGGCCATTGCCTGCGAGAAATGCCGCCGATAGGGGCGCAACACCTGGCGCCGCCGAATACTTGACCTCATAGAGGTGGGCAAGCGTGTTGTCCACGGCGTCGAAGTTACGCCGGACGACGGCCTCGCCACGCTTGCCGTAGGTCTTCTGGATGCTGTGCTTGATAGCGGCAATGGCCTCCTCGCGGGGGAGTACGCCGCTAATGGCGAAGAAGCAGGTTTGCATCACAGTGTTGATGCGGCCCGCCATGCCAGTGTCGCGTGCCACTTTTGTCGCGTCTATGGTGTAGACGCGCAGGTGTTTGCGTATAATAGTCTCCTGTGCCTCGCGCGGCAGGTGGTCCCAGACATCTTCGGGGCCGTAGCTGCTATTGAGCAAGAACGTGGCGCCAGGGGCAGCGTGCGCGAGCACGTCGAAACGCTCCAGGAAGGAGCTCTGGTGGCAGGCGACGAAGTTGGCTTCGTCGATCAGGTAGGGGGCGTGGATCGGGCGCGGCCCGAAACGCAGGTGCGAGATGGTGAGCGAGCCGGACTTCTTCGAGTCGTAGACGAAATATCCCTGAGCATAGTTCTCGGTCTCTTCGCCGATGATTTTGATGGAGTTCTTATTGGCGCCTACTGTGCCATCCGAGCCGAGGCCCCAGAAGAGGCAGCGCACGGTATCATCGGACTCGATGGAGAACGCGGGGTTGTATTTCAGGCTGAGGTGGGTGACGTCGTCGTTAATGCCGACGGTGAAGTGGCGCTTAGGCTCGTGCTGCCGTAGCTCGTCGAAGGTCGCTTTGACCATGGCGGGGGTGAACTCTTTCGACGAGAGGCCGTAGCGCCCGCCGATGATGCGGGGCATAGTGGCGAACCGCGCGCTACCCTGCGCTATTCCCTCCTCGATTGCAGCCACCACATCTAGGTACAGAGGCTCGCCAACGCCACCCGGCTCTTTCGTGCGGTCGAGCACGGCGATGGATCTGGTAGTGGGAGGTAATGCAGCTACGAAGAGGTCAATGGCGAAGGGGCGGAACAGATGCACCGTAACAACGCCGACCTTTTCGTCTTGCGCGGCAAGATACTCTGCCGTCTCGCGCGCCGTCTCGGCGCCTGAGCCCATCACGACCAGCACGCGCTCAGCATCCGGTGCGCCGGTGTAGTCGAAGAGGTGATAGCGCCGCCCGGTGAGCGCGGCGAAGGTGTTCATCGTGTGCTGCACGATGCCGGGGCAGGCGAGATAGTAGGAGTTGGCCGCCTCGCGCGCCTGGAAGTAGACGTCGGGATTCTGCGCCGTGCCACGTATGAAGGGATGATTGGGCGAGAGGGCGCGACTGCGGTGGGCCCGCACGAGGTCATCCGAGATGATGGCGCGGATGTCGTCGTCGGAGAGCTGCTCGATCTTGTTGATCTCGTGCGAGGTGCGGAAGCCGTCGAAGAAGTGCAGGAATGGCACGCG
>DASVOW010001077.1:0-9010 GCA_036383155.1 Ktedonobacterales bacterium | reverse complement strand
GCCATGATGTCGTTGTTGCCCGTCAGGGTATAGACCTGTCCAGCACCGATGGTGGTCGACTGGCCGTTGAATGCCTTGAGGGCGCCAGCGTCGCTGCGTGTGACCATGTACGCGGGGATCGTCGGCTGGTTTGGCGTGCCGTCTGTGCCCATGGCGATAGGGTCGCCGGCAACGCTATTGCCCATCAACACCGCGACCGCGCCGGCAGCCTGGGCGTTGCGAATCTTGACGGAGAAGGCGCAGACGCCGCGCGTGATCAGAGCAATCTTGCCGGTCAGCGAGCCAGCCGGCAGGTCAGTGGAGGCGCAGGCGTTGTTCAGGCCGTTGACGCCACTGCCCGTCACGACGGCGAGGGGAGCAGTCAGATCCGACGAAACGGTGGGGAAGCTGCCAGCTACAGCACCATAGGTGTTGCCGCCGACCTTCACCGGGGTCATCAGCGCGTGGCCGACAGTCGCGGCGCCAGCGGTGAGCGCGCGCTCAGCACGCCCCGGCGACTCGACGGTGAAATGCCCTGGGCCGCTGTTGCCGGCGGCGACGGCGATGACCATGCCAGCCTGGTCGAGGTTATTGATGGCCTGGGTATCGAGGTCTGATCCGCCGTGATAGGTGCCACCGAGGCTCATGTTTGCGATGTCGAAGCCATCCTCATAGGCGGTTTCCATCGCCTTGAAGATGTCTTCGTTGCGGGCGTTGGTGACATCGCCGGGGAAGACGTTGTAGTTGCCGAGCAGGGCGCGGGGAGCAACGCCGGAGATGCCATGCGGGACGCTGACGCCGTCGATCGACACCGACGTGTCGAAGTTGCAGGCGATGGTACCGGCGACGTGCGTGCCGTGCTCCTGCAGCGCCTCGGCGGTGTAGTGGAATGTGGAAATGCGGTTATTGAAGACCTTGGCGGCGATCACTTTGTTGTTGGTGAAGTGGGGATCGCCGATCTGGTTCTGAGCCGGATAGCCGGCGTCGCTGAAGCACGGGTGGGTGAGGTCAATGCCTGTGTCGATGACGGCCACCTTGACACCGCTGCCAGCTTGGGGATTGGTCGTGTTGTCCCATGCGGCGAAGGCGTTGATCAGGCTGAGGTCGGGATCGGCGGTGGCATCCGACGTGGGATGATAGTATCCCTCGTAGTCAACGCTCTGCACCATAGGGGCGTTGCGCAGCGTGTCGAGCGAGACGCCATTGAGCTGCACCGAGACGGCATTCAGGGAGATATCGAACTGTCCGGTGACGCTTGCCTTGGGCGCGTTGGCCTGCAGCCACTGCTTGAAATCGTTGCGCTGCGCTGAGAGCTGAGCGCGATAGGATTTCACCCCGCCGTTGTTGAAGTCGATCTTCTTGCCGGGTGCAGGCTTGGTCTTGACGTAGGTCGCCAGGGGATCGCCCTTGAGCTGGACGATAGCGGACCCGGTGTCCACATCTGATCCAGCGTAGGGTGCGTCGGTGTTGGGGTTGACGCTGCCGAGGGTGGTGCCGCTGTCAGCACGCGTTTGCCTGGGCCACGCCATCATCGCCACGACAGCTACGATCGCGGCGATGGAGACGACGCCAAGAATGGCGGTCCTGAGCTTGCGTTGCATGATTCGCTTCATCCTTCACCTGTGCGAGCCACATCGCTCGCGAAGAGTTCGCTGCACAGCGCAGCTTGTGGTGGATCTCCCGCTGGATAGTCAGAGTGCGAGACCGAGGCGCTCCCTGTGTCGTGTCTGTGTCTCCCGGCCGCGGTTCCCTCTGCATGCCAGCAGTCTTGCCAGTGAGACAGCCTCAACCCGATCGCGGGAGAGGCGGCTCGCTGGCCCAAGGCACGTGTGCCTGTTGTAGTTACAACGCTACGCTTGGAAAAGAGTAATCGCCAAACCGCCTATCTCATAGCAATTGCGTAGTGGATGGCAAACTGGCGTAGAAGATATCCTTACAGTGGTATGTTGGTGTGTTACGCTGTCAGTTTTGCTGGCGGTGGGTGAGTATCTGTATGACTCGGCCTGCCGCTTCTTCCGGTGAAAGCGCGCCACCATCAGGACGCTGGATACGCATGTAGCCACGGAGCATAAGCGGGATAGCGCAAGGTTCGGCAATGACTGGCAGGAGGGTTGCCAGCTTGCCTTCGTCTTCGAGGTCAAGCGCGGCATTCCACTCGCGGCTCACCCATTTGGATTGGATGGCTGCCGGACTCAGAACGACAATGAAGTGGTCGCGAGCGGCAAGCTCCTGCTCGATTATCTGGCGGATCACGCCATCGTTGAGGTCGCGCTCGTAGTACCATACATCTATGCCGTGAGCGAGCAGTCCCTGCACAAATGGCCGGCAGAAGGCGAGGTCCGCTTGGCTGTGGCTGACGAATGCACGGGGCATGTCTGATTTAGGATGTGGTGTTGGAGCAGACTCCTTTGGCTCTGCCACTGGTTTAGATGGGTTATGCAGGTTCAGATAGGTTTCGTATGCGGTCAGTGCTTTGGCCAGGTCTGCCTGTAGATCGTTATCTAGCGGAATGGCATCTCGGCTGTAGAGTTTGTGGGCAATCACGCCAAACTCATAGTCGAGGCCCAACGCTGCCTCCGTGCGCAGATCGAGAGTATTCTCAAAGCTGAAGCCTGCCTGTCCTAGGCTCACAATGAATGACTCGTTCCTCAGCGCCTCAGCCCGCGTGCGCATCTGCATTCGGGCCTCGCGCCGTGGCAATTCTTCGGTAAATGCGGCCACCCCTTGCGTGAGCGTAAGATAGACGCCGGTCATGTCCTGACGGAACAGATAGGTGACGTAGAGGCTGTTCCTTGTCATCGTCTTCTCGCGTGCGTCTACGCAGGCAATCCACGGCACGCGAGCCCAATTCCCCATCCCCAACGACCAACTGACATCGAACTGCGACCGCCGAGTGTGAAATGGTGTGCTTCCCGCCACTGCGCGCCCCAGCGTCTGAAACTGCACAAATAACGGGTGAGCGCCACTGAATCGCGGCTCCCGCTCGCGCTCGGCGTAGTAGCGTTCGAGGAAGAACTGGAGGTTACCGTGAATAGGATTGGCAAGAAAGATCCTGGCATCGTCTGAATTTGTCATAAACCCACCTACCTTACCCCGCACCAGTGCTGCTCTAACAACTTCAAGCGTTGCGAAGAATTGGGCAACACCAAACAGCCAGTAGTCTACTCCAACTGTATGCTCAGCCGCAACACGCGGCAAATGTGCTGTTAAATAGGACCGTTTTCAACCACATTCGGCTGTGTAGTGGTGGTGGAGGCATGACACGACATCAGACAGACGAGTATGAGGAGGCACCTATTTTATGCCACTGACACGTGAGCGACAGGAAGCGGCGCGGGCGTTTATGCTGGAGCGGGCACGGCCGCTGGAGCGGGCGCTGTATGCGCATTTCTTCGAGGGGGCAGACGCGGGTGCGGCGCTGGATGCGCTTGCCGGTTATCAGAATGCGGACGGCGGCTTTGGCCGCGGCATCGAGCCGGATCTGCGCACACCCGCTTCGTCGGCCATCGCCACCAGCGTGGCGCTGCAGACGCTGCGCGACACCAACACTCCGGCGACGCATCCGCTCGTCGAGCGCGCGATGGCCTATCTGCTCGCTACGTATGATGCGGCGGGCAAGGTCTGGCCGATCATCCCAGCAGCGGCGAATGATGCGCCACATGCGCCGTGGTGGACATGGAGCGAGACGCTGGCCGAGAATTGGGGCGACTTCCGCGCGAATCCACGCGCGGAGATTGTGGGCTATCTGTATGACTACGCCACGCTCGTTCCCGAGGAGCTGCGGGCGCGGCTGACGGATGCGGTCGTCGAGCATGCCGAGGCGCTGCCCGACGCGATGGAGATGCACGATCTGCTCTGCTATCTGCGTCTCGTCGAGACGCGCACCCTACCAGATGCCGCGCGTGAACGGCTACGCGAGCGGCTTGCCCGCGCAGTGCGCGCGACGGTCGTCTTCGACGCCGACGCCTGGGGCGGATACGGGCTCATGCCTCTGGATGTCGCGCCCTCGCCCCGTGCGGTGTTTGCCAATGAGGTGCGCGACGCGGTCGAGCGTAATCTGGACTATACGATCGCACAGCAGACGGATGATGGATCGTGGTCGCCGGCGTGGTCGTGGGAGGATGCGTATCCAGAGGCATGGGCGGCGGCGCGCGTCGAGTGGCAGGGCGTGATCACGCTGAAGACGCTCCGCTCACTGCGCGATTGGGGGCGCTTCGAGTAGTCGTTACGTCGCCACATCTCACTGCAAGAGCAGGTCGCGGCGCGCAAGCTGCCACTGCGCGAAAAGCACCAGCACGGTGATGTATCCCGCCTGTGCCAGCAGCGCTGCCACGTCCTGCCAGGTCAGCGATCCGTCGATGCCAAGATTGGAGCAGGCGACGACGGGCAGCAGCGGGAGTCGCGCTATGGTCAGCAGTGGCGCGAATGGCCCCGCGCTGGCGTAGCTGGAGAGGGCGACCACCAACCACGCCAGGAATGCGATCACCTCGATGCGCGTCGAGATCGGCGACGAGAGCGCGGCGGTGAGCGCCACGAACACCAGGCAGTTAGCCAGCAATCCCACACTGCCGAAGAGCGTCGCCAGCAGACGCACGCTGACAGGAGCCGCGACTTCCCCGTGCAGTGGGATCGTGTAGCCTGGGTGAGGCAGGCCGTGGGCGTAGAGATACAACGCGAGCAGCAGCAGGTATAGCGGGAGGCGCAGCACGCCAGCGGCAAGGATCTGCCCGCGAATGTAGGCCGCGCGCCCGGTCAGCCGCGCCAGCGAGAGATATGCTCCCGCGCGAAAAGCCCGCTGTATGATGATTGCCGTCGCCAGGACTGCCTCACCGCCGAGCGTCAAGCTGCCCACGCTAAAGAGGTAGTGCGCGTCGCCCTGGCCGGGGAAATTGAACAGCGCGACGAAGAGCGCCAGCACGAGCATCACCTCGCCCCACAGCCAGCCGCTGCGCAAGTGGCTGGCCAACGCGCGCCGCGCGATTACAAACGTCGGTCCACGCAAGATGCCAATCGCGCGCTCGTCTTCCTGTTGCGTGGTAACGGCGCTGGCCGTGGCTTTATGTTGTGCGGTCATAGCTGTCCTCCTGGTTGGCGGTCCGCTTGGAGGTTGCGGATCGTGTTGATGCCAGCGCAGAGGACGTAAGCGGGGCATACTCTGTATTTCCAGGCTGAGTGAGCCGCACATAGACCTCTTCAAGCGAGGGGGTCAGTGGCGTCAATGAGCGAATGGCAACGTTCGCGGCAACGAGGGCACCAAGCATCCGCTGCTGCTCGGCGGCGGGAAAGCGTAGACTGTGGTCGCGCGCCTCCACGACGGTCGCAACCAGCCCCAGCCGCACCGCCACACTCTCCGCGGGCTCGTCACCCGCCAGCACGATCTCGACCATCTCCGCATTGCCCAGCAGGTCCTTGACCGCCCCCGCCCGGACGAGCCGTCCCCGCCGCAGGATGCCTACCGTTTCGCAGAGCGCCTCCACCTCGGCGAGGTAGTGGGAGCAGAGCACAATTGTCTTGCCTTCATGGTGTAGCGCGGCGATGATCTGCCGGATTTCCCACTGAGCGAGCGGATCGAGTCCACTGGTCGGCTCGTCGAGAATGAGCAGATCGGGCGCGGTGAGGAGCGCCTGTGCGATAGCAAGCCGCTGCAGCATTCCTTTAGAATACGTCCCACTACGCTTGTTCCCGACAGATTCAAGATGCACACGCTCCAATAGCTCGTCGATGCGACGCGCGGCTACGGCGCCGCGCAGTCCGGCCAGGGCAGCATAGTAGCGCAGATGCTCACGGCCGGTGAAGCGCGGCTCGAAGGTGGGGCGCTCATGCACGTAGCCGATTCGCAAATGCGCCAGCGTGACACGCTCCTCGCCGTAGACGCGTAGAGTGCCCGAGGTCGGCAGGACAAAGCCAAGCAGCAGCCGCACGAGCGTCGATTTCCCTGCGCCGTTCTCCCCGAGCAGCGCGAAACTCTCTCCCTGCCGGATGCTCAACGTCACGTCGCGTAGCCCCGCCACCCCGCCGGGATAGACCTTCGTCACCCCCGCACAGGCTACGACCGCCTCACGGTGCTCCCGCGATTCGTTCAAGACGCCGGTGGGGCGCGGTATGGACCCGTCCAAGCTCACCTCTTTTGGCGCGCAAAAACCTTCCCGCGAGAGTATGTCTTGGTGCACGTCAGCGCCCATATACACCCGGCAGGTATGCTACACGCTGTCCGTATCGTACCATGCGGGCGCAACGCGGGCAGGTCAGCATGTCTGGCTCGAGAAGTGTGGCTCAATGCAGTCAGCACTATCTCGTGAGCTACGACGATGCGTTCCTCCTGCTCCGGCAGTGATTCACAGAAATCGGCGCAGGAAGCCCCGTGTCTTCAGACCGGGGAGGAATGCGCCGCCGCCCGCAGGCGGTACTACACTATTGACAAATATACTCCATGCGAGTATGCTGGCGGCATGAAACAAACGTTGCTTGTCAAACTGGCCCCGACACCGGAACAACACGCCTCGCTGCTGCGCACGATGGAGGCGTTCAACGCCGCCTGCAATGTGATTGCGGACGTGGCGTATGAGCACCACATGGCGAACAAAATCGAATTGCAAAAGCTGGTGTACTACGATATCCGCCAGCAGTTCGGGTTGTCGTCGCAGATGGCGATTCGGGCCATTGCCAAGGTAGCCGAAGCCTATAAGCGGGACAAGACGATCAAGCCGCAGTTCCGCCCGCACGGTGCGATGGTCTATGACGAGCGCATCTTTAACTTTCCCACGGCTGATCGTGTATCGCTCTTGACGCTGGATGGTCGCGTTGTGGTGCCCTTCCGCTTTGGTGCCTATGCCGAAGGGATGATGCAACGCCGCCAGGGACAATGCGACCTGCTCTATCGCACGAGCAGCGATACCTTCTATCTGGCGGTGACGGTGGATGCGCCTGAGCCAGTGCCGTCCGATGTAGATGACTTTCTGGGTGTAGACTTGGGTGTGATCACACTGGCGGCGACATCGGACGGAGAGTTCCTGAATCACTCCACCGGTCCCAAGCATGCCCACGTCAATCAGGCACGTGCGCGCTACAGTCGCTTCCGGCAGAAGTTGCAGAAGAAGGACACGAAGTCGAGCAAACGGTTGCTGAGGAAGCGGAGCGGCAAGGAAAAACGCTTTGCCAAGGATGTCAACCATTGTCTCTCGAAAGCCATTGTGCAGACGGCGAAAGGCACAGGGCGCGGCATCGCTCTTGAAGACCTCAAGAACATCCGCAGCCGAGTCAACGGTTCCAAACGCCAGCAGAGAGTGTTGCACAGTTGGGCGTTCTTCCAGTTGCGCACCTTTATTGCGTACAAGGCGGCGCTGGCAGGTGTGCGGGTGGTCTACGTCAACTCAGCCTATACTAGCCAGACCTGTAGCCACTGTGGGCATTGTGAGAAAGCCAATCGGAAGTCGCAAGCGGTCTTCCTCTGTGTCGCGTGTGGATACTCTGCCCATGCCGACCTGAACGCGGCTGTGAACATTCGTGCTCGCAGCCGGGCGGCTGTCATACCGCCGGACGTGGCACCCCTCGCGGGGTAGCTGCAAGCCCCCGTGCTTTAGCCGGGGGTCTATGACTTATTCTGAACTTATAATGTCTGTCTTGCTCGCGATGGAGTGGTGTAGATACCGCGCCACAGCAGGGTCTCAAGCTCCTCCGTAGTCAGCGGAGCGCCAGAATCGCGTTGCCTGGTGAGCAGTACGACGACCTCCGCCAGCGTCACCTTGCGAACATGCCACCCATTGGGGATGTCTACCAGACGGACTATGCCCTGGTCCACATCCTCTACCAACCGCGCACCGTGTCGCCTCGCTTCGGCTGCAAAGGTGAGGATGCGCGCCGCGGTGAGCTCTATTTGCATCTGTTCAAGCACTTGCCGCCTACTCATCTTTTGCATCGTTTGCATCGTGGCTCTCCTTTCCGCCGGAGCGCGAACCACGCCTCGCGCTTAGTATCTGTCTCCGGCGCTTTCCGCACTCTGACGCTGGCGGTCTCGGTCAAAGAGGAAGGCGTTGATTTCGGCGCCTACCAGCAGGACGAGGCCGAAGTAATAGAAGAATATCACCACCACCAGCCCGAATCCCGAGGAGGATGTCGGGTCTTGTCCATCAAGATAGTGCGCGGCATAGTAGGGGAAGAGGATGGCGTAGACCGAAAGCAACGCTCCAGCAATCAACGCTCCCCTCCAGACTAACCACAACGGCACATGACGATTGGGAATGATCACATACATCGCCAGGAAGAGCACGAATGCTACGAGCCAGCCGGTGAGTATGCTGAGGATCGTGAGGCCGAATGATAGGACGCGTGAGTTGGCGAGAAGCGCCTGCACAACTTCTCGTTTGGAGACAAACCCGGGAATCGCCGAGATGATGACGAGCACAGGGACAAGCACGATGAAGAGGAGTAACATCTTCACGGCCATGAATTGTTCGGGCATGAGGCTGCGCGGAGGAACACGGAAGATGATGCCAAAGCAATACGAGATCGCTCTGAACAGACGGATTCCAAAGTAGGCGGCCGTGAGGACGCTCAAGACGGCCAGGGGGCCTGAATGTTTTGTGAGCTGCGCAAGCGCTAACGGAAGAAATTGTGCCGTTCCAGGAATCCTATCCGCCACTGCGTAGATAACGTCTTTGCGCTGTTGCGGACCTAGAAATGCGAGCAACAGCCCGAAAAAGCTTAGCAACATCACGAGAATGGGAATGACCGACAGCACAAGGTAATAGGCGAGCATGGCAGCCAGTTTCGTCACACGGTCCTGATTCACCCTCTGCCCGAACGCGAGCAGCAGCTGGATGACTGGGCGGTTTGCGTGGGTGTTTACGCGACTGACGAGAGATTGGATTGGCGACGGGAGTGTGGACGCGGGTTTTGAGCGAGGAGGACTAGGTGGAGTAGGTGCGGCAGGGGCTGCCTGAACGTCCGCTCCGGCGTCCGCTCCAGGCGCCGCCTCTGTGCCCCCCTGGGTGGATGATGAGCCAGGTGGAAGCGGGCGCGAAGAGGGGTGCTG
>DASVOW010001076.1:0-1748 GCA_036383155.1 Ktedonobacterales bacterium | reverse complement strand
TCGCCTATCGCGGTGTCTTGGGCGGGAGTCAACTCGTCGTGCGGATTGGGTTGGCATTAGCGCTGCTGCTGGCGGTGGTGACGCTCATTTGGCAGATCCGCTTCATGGGGCAACAGCAGTTCGCGGCGAAGGATGGTTCCTTCGCCAGCACCTATATCTTGCTCTCAGGCTATCACGTCTACCATTTGTCGATAGGAGTCTTTCTTGGGCTGGGCCTGACGGTGCGCGCACTTCAGGGGCGCTACACGCGTGAGCGGCATATAGGCATCGTTACCATCGGCTACTTCTGGTACTGGATGGCGCTCATGCCGGTGCTGGTGACGCTGATGATGGCGCTGCTCCCGCCCAAGCTGTAGTCTTCCACCCGGATCATCTTTCACGAAATCAGGCAAGCATGACTCTACAAACGCTGCTTCAGGACTGGCCGTTCGATCCGGCTGTCGTCGGCGGTGTCGCGGCAAGCGCGTTGCTCTACTGGCTGGGCTTGCGTTATTCCATACGCGCGGGGCTGAGCCGCCGTCTGCAGTGGTGGCGAGTGGCGGCTTTCGCCGCGGGGCTACTCGTGCTGCTCACCGCGCTTGACTCGCCGCTGGATACGCTGGCCGACAGGTGGCTCTGGGCGCATATGATCCAGCACGACCTGCTGACGATGGTCGTACCACCGCTGTTGTTGCTTGGGGTCCCCGCGTGGCTGTTCTGGCGAGCGGTCCCACTGAAGGCCAGGCGCGCATCGCTTAGCTGGGTGGTGCGGCAGCGCTGGCCACGCAGGCTCTGGCATGTCATCGACCACTATGTGCTGGCACCCTGGCCTGTGTGGCTGCTCTACGTCGGGACGTATTCGATCTGGCACATTCCATCGCTCTATGACGCTGCGCTTGCAGATCAGTCAATCCACGTGCTCGAACACATCACATTCCTGGGCACGGCTTTGCTGCTGTGGGCGCAGGTTATCCCGTCGCAGCCGTTGCAGCCACGCCTGAGCTATCCCATGCGGGCGCTGTATCTGTGTGCGGTGGGTATGCATGCCAACCTGATCGGCTCTCTTTTCGTCTTCTCGGTTGGGCCGTTCTATCCGCATTACGCCCTGTTGCCGCGGCCAGCGGGCGCGATGACTGCGCTGGTCGATCAACATCTAGCGGGCGCCGCGATGGATGTGCCAGGCACCATCATCTTCTTTGTAGCCGTCAGTGCGGTGCTCTGGCTCTGGTTGCGCGACGATGAGCGCGCCCCTGCGGCGAGGCCACTTCCAGCCGGGGTAAGCGCAAGACGATAGCCGCGGGGCATCTCGCGCCTCCATTCGAGGGAGCATAACGCATGCATCGAGCGTATACGGAGACTTCGCTGGAGACGCCCGTTCGCGTAGCCGCGCACCGTGCGACGACAGAACGCTTCTCGGCATATGTCGGGTTGATGAAGCCGCATGTGACGGTGCTGCTACTGGGCATGACGCTCGCAGCAATGGCAGTAGCAGCGCACGGCGACTTACGGTTGGGCGTGACCCTGGCCACCCTGCTCGGCGGCGCGATGGCAGCGGGCAGTGCCAACTCCATCAACTGCTACTGGGACCGCGACATCGATCAGATGATGAGTCGCACCCGCAGCCGCGCCTTGCCCGCCGGAAAGGTTCCCGAGACACACGCGCTGATCTTTGGACTCACGCTTGGCGTGGCATCATTTGGCGTCCTGGCTCTCTTCGTCAATCTCCTGAGCGCGCTGCTGGCGCTCTCCGCCATCGTTTTTTATGTCGT
>DASVOW010001075.1:0-10104 GCA_036383155.1 Ktedonobacterales bacterium | reverse complement strand
AGAGATAATGCATATCGAGGAGCAAGCATGTTCGGAGCACGCATCCAACGCGCTGCACGGCGCTTCGCCGAGCTGGTTGTGCGACCGCTCGCGGCGCTTGGCGTGACACCGAATATGGCGACGTTTCTCGGCTTGCTACTCAATGGTTTGACTGCCGCCGTGATTGCTACGGGCCAGTTGCGCATTGGGGGGCTTTTACTGCTGTTCGCGGGCATGTTCGACATGGTAGACGGCGCGCTTGCCAGAGTGCGGGATCAGAAGACGACATTCGGAGCATTCTTCGACTCCACACTTGACCGCTATTCCGAGGGGCTGGTGCTGCTTGGCGTGATCCTCTTCGCGCTGACGCTGCCCGCCACACCGGAGCGCACCTGGCTGATCGCCTTGACCTACCTGGCCGGATTGAGCTCACTGATGGTCAGTTATGCCCGCGCACGCGCAGAAAGCTTGGGGCTGGATGGCAAGACTGGATTGATGGCGCGACCGGAGCGTGTCGTCTTGCTCGCAGCAGGGCTTCTCATCGGCAGTAGCAGCTTGCTCTTGTGGACGATTGGCATTCTGGCGGTAACAACCACATTTACGGCGATCCAGCGCATCGTATCAGTGTGGCATACGCTGGCACAAACCCAAACGGCGCGGGTGTCTCCCAAACCCCCCGCCGCCGACGGGGGTGGAGCAACGTGCGACGAGCAGGCAACGCAAAGCGACAGCCCGACCGTGCGTAGATCATCGAGCGCGCCTTCGGACGTCACGCAGGAACGTCATCAGCGTGACACACACGATAGGCTAGGCACATCTGATGTCATCTCCTCGGAGCAGTCGGCGAACTCGTAGTCGTCACGATGCCGCCACGATATCCCATGGGAGTTGATCGGACCACATGTGGCTGATACGCCACATGATAGAGCACAAATACGTTTACAGCAGAATCAGACAACCAGCAGAAGAATAGACCGACAATCTCAAGGTAGCGCTTCCGCCGGAATGGCGGAATGTAATGTACTGTAGGGAGATATGGCAACGGGTTGAGGTGGGGCATCGACGGACCGAAAGGCTCACGATGCGCGGTGCATGCGCGTGTAAGCACAATTCATGGTGCGGCGCGAGGCGTTCCCGCGCTTCGCGCGGTAGCGCGCATTTCTTTGGGTATGTAGGTGGTGATCACGCACGATGGCACCCTGTACCCGCGGCGATGAGCAGCATGTCGATAGCATTGCACACTCCCCTGTCACACCTACTGCGCTCCTGAAGCAGTCAAAGAAGTAGGAGCACTATGAGTTCATCTACCCTCGATCCCAAAGCAACACCCGCAGGCGGCGGAGGCGACCAGGCACCAGCGGAAGGCGCAAAGCCAGCACGCCGCTATCGCCGTCCGGCCTCACGCGCTAAGAAGGCCGCGGCCACCGCAGAGGCTATTCCCGCTACAGGGGCCTCGAACCAGACGACACAAACAGCGCAAGCCGAGCCGGCAGTAGTGGCGGAGCCGGCCAACGTGGAGCGACCAACAGAGCAGACCGCACCTGCCCCACAGGATGGAGCCGCGCCACAGCAGACGCCCCCGGTGGAGCCGCGCGCGCGTGGAGCTGCACGCGGCCAACGCAGCCAGCGTGGTGAGCGACGCGGAAACGGACGCAACAAGGGCGGTGTCCAGCTGGTGATCCCGGCGAACGGGTCAGCAGAGAGCGAGACACCAGAGTCCACGGAGCAGCCAGAACGGCAGCAGGCAGAACGGCAGGAGCCTGCGGCAAAGGCGGAGCCGCGCCTGGTTCCTGTGGTCACACATGCGGCGAGCGCAGAGACGCCCGCGACGGCAGGAGAGGCCGGAGCGCCTGCCGCTCAGACAGAGACCGCTGCGGCCCCACATACACGACGCTATCGCTTCGACCGGCGCCCCTCCAGTGTTACAGCGCCTGCCGCGGCGATCCGCCCGGAACGCCTGGCGTCACAGCCAACATCCTCGGCATTGAGCACCGTCAGCCAACCGGCTGAAGCCGAGCAGCAGGCCGAGACTGCGACACAGTCACAGGCTCCAACAACAGAGCAACGTGAGGCTGCCGAGCCGCGCGTCACGCCAACGGTTCCTTCCGCCAAGGGGCAGGATCTCTTCGGCGCACGCACTCTCACAGAGCCGCTGCAGGCGGACGCGGTCACGAGCGACGCGGTAGACGATATCGTGGCGGCGCTTGGCCTCCGCGGCGCACAGCCACGTCGAGCCGAGCCGCAGCCCATCGAGGAAGCAACGCCCACCCCTGAGACGGTATCAGACGAAGGCGCTGAGGCCGAAGAGGCGGGCGAGCAGACCGAAGAGGCTCACGGCACTGGCGAGGGGCAGGCAGGCTCACGCCGCCGCCGTCGCCGTCGCCGCAGCAGTCCGCACGCGGCGCACGAAGCGGAAGAAGGCGAGGAGCAGCCTACAGGTGGGCCGAGCGAGACGCTGGTGAGCCTGGCACAGCCCGAGGAGACCGGCGAGGAGCGCGCAACACGCAACGGCGTCGAGCGGTATGGCGACTTTGGTCCCTTCGAGCAGCCTTACACGCCGTATACTCCCGGCGCACCGTACCCAGGCTCCGGCGCTCGCACGACACGCGAACAACCGGCAACACGCGAACAGCCCGCGGCACAGCAGCCCTGGGACATCAGCGAGGCGCAGGGGCAGATCCGCCAACCCGAAAGCCCGTTTGGCGCACCGGAGCCCAGCTTTGCGCGTGGCTTTGGGCCGCAGCCACGCGGTGTCGCCGGTCCGGCACGGGAATTCTACCCACGCACCGGGCGCACGGAGCGGATAGATACGCCGATCTCTCCCAATCAAGTCGGCTCGCTGGTGACGCAGGCAATTCAGCAGCAGACGGATCGCCTGCTCGCGGAACTGCGCCACCAGCAAATGCCGCCGAGCATGACCGTGATGTTCCCGGCGTTCCCCTCGACGGAGCGTGTCGGTATCTTCGTGGATGTGGCAAATCTGCTGTACTCGGCGCGCAGCATGCGCATCTCGATCGACTTTGGCCGGCTACTCGACTTCTTGCGCGGCAATCGCCAGCTGAAGCGGGCGCACGCCTATGCGCCGACGAATCCTGACCCGAATGCCGAGCAGTCCTTCCTCTCCGTGGTGAAGGGGCTGGGCTATCGCATCACGACGAAGAACTATAAGACGTTCTCCAGTGGCGCGAAGAAAGCCGACCTGGACCTGGATATGTGCATGGATATCGTACGCCTGGTCGATTCCGGCGCGGTCGATACGGTTGTGCTGGTCAGCGGCGATAGCGACTTCCTGCCGCTGCTGGAATACTGCTCAGATAAGGGTGTGCGCGTCGAGGTGGCGGCATTCGACGACTCGGCGGCGATGATCCTGCGCCAGAGCTGCGACCTGTTCATCAATCTCTCGCTCGTCGACGACATCCGGGCATAGGACTGAATCGAAGAATGGGCGATCAATGGGCGTCTTTCCCGACGTTGGGGGGACGCCCATTGTTGTGTTGGAAGGGTGTTGGAGCGAGAGCACAGCGACATCTGTAGACATAGCCGTATCAGACGAGTACAATGCTGCCAGGGCTGGCAGCGACGACGATGAGCGGCGCGTACAACACAAAGAAGGTGAGGAGCGCACGGTGCAGCACGACGATCAAGGGTCCACGACAACGATGACGGGGACGTTCAGGCGAATCGCCGTCTACCCCGGCACATTCGACCCGGTGCATCGCGGGCATCTCGATATCGCCAAGCGTGCGGCTAAGCTGGTCGATGAATTGGTCGTCGCGGTCTACAAGACACCGAGCAAGAATCTGCTCTTCACGACAGATGAGCGGGTAACCCTCTGGCAAGAGTGTATCGCCGAGGAGGGGCTGACCAATGTGCGCGTGGAGAGCTTCGAGGGGCTGATCGTCGAGTTTGCACGCAGACAAGGTGCGCAGGCGACGGTGCGGGGGCTGCGCGCCGTCACCGACTTCGAGTATGAGTTTCAGCAGGCGCTGATGAATCGCAAGCTCGCCCCCGAGATTGAGACACTCATGATCATCACCGCGCTGCCGCATCTCTTCATCAGCTCCAGCCTGCTCAAGGAGGTGGCGCGGCTGGGTGGCGATCTCGACGGCATCGTGCCACCCAACGTCGAGCGCGCTCTCCACAATCGCCTGGGACGCTGAGCGTATGAGCAACGGACAGATGGACGGCTCACAGCCAGCGGGCAGCAACATGGCGGATGGACGGATTGCCGCCGACTTCGTGATCACAAACGTCAGCCGTCTTGTCACACTGGCCCCTGGAACGGTTCGCGGCGCGGCGGGGACGCTGGGCGTCGTCGAGCGAGGCGCGCTGGCGGCACGAGCCGGCACGATTGTCTGGGTGGGACCAGAGGATGCACTGGCCAGCTCTGTTGCTGTGGAGGGCGTGCCGTCATCAGGGCGACTGGACGCAGGTGGACGAGCCGTGCTGCCTGGATTCGTCGATTCGCATACGCATCTGGTGTTTGCGGGCGAGCGTAGTGAGGAGTTCCAACTGCGGCACGCGGGCGTCTCGTACGAGGAGCTGGCGCAGCGCGGTGGGGGTATCCTCAACACTGTGCGCGCCACTCGCGCCGCGAGCTACGACAAGCTGGCGGGGCTGGCGCGGGAGCGGCTGCACAGCTTTGCGGCGCATGGCACCACGACCGTGGAAGCCAAGACAGGCTACGGGCTAGATCTTGCCGCTGAGGAGCGTTGCCTGGAGGTCGCCGCCGCGCTGGAGAGAGAGCCTGACCTGCCCGCAGTCGTCTCGACATTCCTGGGAGCGCATACCATCCCACCAGAGTTTCGCTCGGGGCCGGAGGGACGCGACACCTATGTGGATCTCGTCTGCAATGAGATGCTACCGCGTTTCGCGGGGCGGGCGCGCTTCTGCGATGTCTTTTGCGAGCGCACAGCATTTACGGTGGAGGAGGCGAGGCGCATCTTGCTGCGGGCGCGCGAGCTTGGCTACGCGCTGAAGCTCCACGCCAACCAGCTCGGCGCGACGGGAGGCGCAGCGCTTGCCGCCGAGCTTGGCGCAACCTCCGCCGACCATCTTGACTACGCCAGCGACGATGAACTGGCGGCACTCCGCGACGCGGGCGTCACAGCCACGCTGTTGCCGGGTTGCTCATTTTCGCTGTCCACACCCTACCCGTCGGGGCGGCGCTTGCTCGATATGGGCCTGCGCGTCGCGCTTGCCACGGACTTTAACCCGGGCACATCGTATAGCGAGAATATGCAGATGATGGTTGCGCTGGCAGTCAGCGCGATGGGTATGACGCTCGACGAAGCGCTGATCGCGGCGACGCTGGGCGGCGCTCACGCGCTCGGCATGGAGCGCGAGGTTGGCAGCCTCAATGTGGGCAAACGCTGCGATCTGATCGTGCTGCGGGGGCGGGATGAGCGTGAGCTGGCCTATCATTTCGGCGTCAATCTCGTCGCACGGACTGTGTTGCGTGGGCAGATTGGCAACCCCGCACAACGTTGAACAGGACGGTAACCCCGGACAATTGGGGTATCAGGCACTCATGCATATGGTATACTTGAATCTGCTGGCAACGCTGCCTGGAAGGATAGGGCCGAGGTGCCTCGTACACCGCTAATGTGAGGGGGATGTGGGCTGTAGATGGCAACCTTTCAGATCGCGGGAACCTCGCTCGATAATGATGGCAACTCCTTGACCGCGCCGCTCGTCGTCCTCTTTGAGCGCGACGACGCTATAGCCGTACCACTCCTCTCGCAACTCCGTATGGCTGGCTATGATGTCCGCTCGGCGCGCACACCGGTTGAGCTTTTTGATATTCTTGGGAAGCATCTCGTCGCGCTGGTGCTGGTCGATCTCGGCGTCGCCACGGCGGGCAGGCGCGAGTTTTGGGTAGCGCTCGATGCGCAGCGTCGTGGGCGCGCGATCCAGGTGATGACCTTCCGCTATACACCTCCGGGTGGCCTCTATGACATGGACTTCGATCAGACGGCGCGCGCCATCGCCGATGTGGAGGTCCACGGCGCGCATGAATTTCAGGTCGTGATCGATGCGGTGCGCCAGCGCATCCCACTGCACGGCGGTGCTAATCCGCTGCTGTCTCCTGGCGGGTCTGGCATGATGGGCGGCATGAACGTCTTGGGTGCGATGAGCATGCCTAACGCCGCTCTGTCGGGTGGCATCGCACCGATCGGCGCGGCGCTCGGCGTGCCGTCGCCATTCATGCAGCCCGGCATGATGGGCTTTGGCGGGCAGACGGTGCCATTTGGAGCGCCGAATGGGATACCGAATTCGCCGAGTATGCCACCTCAGATGCCTTACGATCCCTCGGGGGCAGGAGGAGCGTACAATCCTTATACTCCCTATGGGGCAAATGGCGCGTATGGCGCGTATGGTCCTCCTAGCATGCCGCTCGAACAGCAGATGGAGATGGGGGCCACCTACGGCCCCATGTTCCAACAATCACCGGGTGCGCCACAGATGCCGCCGGGATTTGGTGTTGGGCCCAACGGCGCACCGATGGCGTATCCGCAGATGCCTTACCCGCAGGCGAGTCCCACGCCCTCATTCGGGCAGGGTGGGCAGGCGCCGCAGCCAAACGTGTATGGCTTTACCGCCGGGCCTTCTACACCTGCCGCATCTGGTTATGAGGCCGCGAGTCCATTTGCGCATCCAGTAGGGGCTAATCCGTTCAGTGCGGAGATCGAGGCATCGCCGTTCGCTCAGCCGTATAACATGAACCCATTCGCGTCGGAGGCTCCCGCTTCAACTCCAGCCGGAGCGCCTGATTTCGACATGTCGCAGATGGCGCCTCCCCCTGCGATGCAGCCGTCGCCATTTGCCGCTGCCGCCGCGTCGCCTCCGCCGTTTGCCGCGCCCTTCATCGCTCCGGAGCCGGTTGGCAATGGGCAGCGCTTCGATGTGGGCGATTTCGAGCAGCGAGCAGCTCAGTTGAGTGCGGCATATGCGGCACAGTTCGACATCCAGACGCCGCCACCGGGCATGTCGCCTTCGCAGCCGGGTCGCTCCTACCCAGGGTTCTCCAGTAGCTTCGGCGGGAGCAATCACCAGAACGGATATGGCGGGCCGCGCACACCTGAGCCAATCTCCGACGTGTGGACGCCGCCTGATGCAGACATGAATGACCTTCTGGAGGGCGCTACGGGTGTCGTGCCGGAAATGGCCTTTAAGCCGATAACCCCGGCGGCGAGTCAACCAGATGCCACGACGCACCCAACCGCACCTTGGCCGAGTCTGACAGGGGAGGCTGCCGAGACCCCGGCGGTGCATGATACGCCAGCACCGGCAGCAGCCCCAGCAGAGGGCGATGCTTCGTTCCAGCAGGAGCAGGCAACTTCGCGGTTGCCCGCGCCGCCGCATGGGACTGGAGTCTACCGTGCCAGTCCTACCGAGAAAGCGCTGAGCACGGTGCTGGTGGAGGGGGCACTGCTGGACGAAGGCAAGATGGAGACGCTCCAGGGCATCCAGCAGATGCTTGCCAGTGTGGATATGAGCTTCAAGCTCGGTGAGCTGGCCCTGCTCTTCAAATTCCTCAGCCCAGACCAGTTGCTGGCGGCGGTGCTCGTCAGTCGCGGACTTGTTACTCCAGCGCAGATCGCCGGGCTGGGGCGCGCCAAGCAAGATCTGGCGAGCTCCGGCATGGACTACGATCTCGAAACGCTGATCTCGATGTTCAACATCTTGCCGCCGGAGCAATTGCGCGAGTTGCGCAATGAGCTTGCCTCACGGCATTAGCGCTATGCCAGGCCCCAGAGGCTCAGGAGCGGGTGGGGCCTGGCATAGCGGCGGCGGATAGCAGTGCGATGACGCCCGCAATGAAGAGCAGGATGCTCAGGACGGCGAGCGCGATGACACCTGTGGGGTTATTCAGATTGAATGTACCCCCTGTGTTTGGCGGTGTACCAGTAGGAGTGGCCGTTGGCGCAGTGGTCGCGGTGGGCACTGGTGTCGGCGCGGCGACGACAGTGATCTGCTTGGATGCCACCAGCGACGGAATCGCCTGGTCGGCCCCATCGGTCGAGAAGACATAGACGTAGTAGCTGTCGGGCGCAAGGCTGGCGGGTAAGCCCACCGTCGCGGAGATGTCGCCGGAGGACTGCGACTTGATCTTGAGTCCACCATCGGCTGTCGGGAGTGATGTCCGCGCCGCCGCCTGGAAATCGGCGGGCTGCTGCAGTTGCTTGGATGTGACGGCGACGAGGAGAGTCGAGCCGCCGGGGGCGAAGTTGTGGCCGGTGATCGTCACCGCACTGCCTTGATAGAAGGAGCCATCGGGCAGAGGTGATGCGGCTGGGGTTCCAACGCCAGGTGTCGCACCCGCCGTCGCTACGTCGATGGAAGGCGGGTTGGCCGCATCGACGCGGAACGTCTCAACTGACTGCGCGAATGGCGCGAGAAGAGCACCGGCCGGCGTCGCGCTCTGGGCGCAGATGTAATAGGACACGCCAACGGAGTCTAAGCTGCTCGGCCAGGAGATCGTCGCCGTGAACGTCCCATCGGCGCCGGCGGTCTCGGTCATGGTCTCGGTCTCGTTCTGAAACGGCTGGAAACCCGCGTCACAAGCGATCTCTGCTCTCGCGTAGCCAAGAGCGTAGACGCCGCTGGGGCTTAGCCCCTCGGCGCGCACCGTTATGTTCGTGCCCACAGGCCCTCGCGTTTGCTTATCGGCGGGGTGCGGCACGATGATATTGAGCTTGGGAGTGTCTGCCCGAGCCACGGGGATGAGGCCGCCGGTGGCGGCGGAAAGAAACGCCATGCTCGCCAGCGCCACGACCGCCAGCATCACGACGTTGAGCGCGCGCCACGTGCCACACCATGTCGATCTGCTGGACCTGCACTCGCCACCTGAGGGGCGCCTGCCAATCAGCCACTCCATGCACTACACTCCCCGTATCTCGCGTGTCTAGCTCCGCTCAATTTCCCATACGATGCCAGCGCGGCAGATGTGGCGGTCGTTTCCCGAACGTTCTTGCTATGGACACGTATTCGCCTCGATTGCCGGCTGCCGACACCAGGCACGTCAGCCGCACCAGTATAGCACGCCCACGCGCGGTATGGCCGATCATCCCCCGCTCTTTACTATACGAGGCTATGTTATAATCGACTTCATGCCACGCTCAACACAGACAACAAAGCCGGCATCCGACACGAATGGGGCGGCCAGCGCCTCGATTGACGCAACGGCAACGGCACCGCTACCCCTTGAAGGGGCGGCGGTCGGATTGCCGGCGAGCATGCTTACCAGCGAGCAGCTGCGCTCGGTGGTCGAGAGTCTGCTCTTCGTGGCAGGGCGTCCCCTCGAACTCAGCGAGCTGCGGCGGCTGTTGCTGGTGGACGATAAGCGACTACGCGAGACACTCAACGCGCTGGCGGAGGACTGCGAGCGCAACGCACGCGGCATACGCCTGCAGCGCATGGGCGAGCAAGTGCAGTTCGTCTCGGCGCCGGAGAATGCGCGCTTTGTCGCGGCGCTGCTGGGTCTGCCGACGCAGGCCAAGCTCACCACCGCCGCACTGGAGACGCTCGCGGTCGTCGCCTATCGCCAGCCGATCACGCGCTCGCAGCTTGAGTTCATCCGTGGGGTGAACAGCGATCGGGCGCTGGCGAGCTTGCTACAGTATGGGCTCGTCGTCGAGGTGGGACGCGCGGCGACGGTGGGACGCCCAGCGTTGTTTGGCACGACATCGGAATTTCTCCAGCAGTTTGGCCTGCAGAGCCTCGAAGCGCTGCCCAAGCCGGAGTTTCCTGGCGCGGATGCCATCGAGGAGCGACGTGTGGCCGACGAGCAGCGGGTGCGTGCGGCTGTCGGGGCGGACGAGGCGGCGGCAGAGCCAGTTGATTAGCTGCGTACCCAAAGACACCTTTACGCTCACATGTATTGTCTTTATTCATTCGCCATGTGGAAGAGAGCGCCTTGTGAAATTTGGCCGCCATATGCCTACGGGATCGAAGCCCGTGCAGGCGCTACATATCGCGCGTGGGATCGGCTGCGATGCCGCGCAGATCTTCGTCACCAACCCGCGTGCGTGGCGCGCGCCCGATGCGCAGCCCAAGCGAGAGGCGCTCTTTCGCGAGACGGCAGCCGAGTGCGATATTGTGCCTATCGTCGTTCATGCCACG
>DASVOW010001074.1:0-5958 GCA_036383155.1 Ktedonobacterales bacterium | reverse complement strand
AAGGTGGTGGACGAGCTGGAGCGCAAGCTGGCGAATCCGCTGATCCAGGCGGTGCGCGGCAGTCTCAATCGGGCGACGCGCACGACACGTCCGCGCCACAACGAGATCGACTGGGACAGGACGATTCGCGCCAACCTGAAGAATTACTTGCCGGAGCGGCGCACGATCATCGCCGAGAAGCTGATCGGCTACGGCCATAAACGCTCGTCGCTGCGCGATATCGTGCTGTGTGTGGACCAGTCCGGCTCGATGGCCACATCGGTGGTGTATTCGGGGATCTTTGGGGCGGTGCTGGCGTCGATCCGGGCGATTAGCACGCGCATGGTGGTCTTCGATACGGCGGTGGTGGATTTGACGGATGATTTACAGGATCCCGTCGATCTGCTCTTTGGCACGCAGCTCGGCGGCGGGACGGACATCAATCGCGCTCTGGCTTACTGCCAGCAGGTGATCACGCGCCCGAACCAGACGATTCTGGTGCTCATCACCGATCTGTATGAGGGCGGTAATAACGCTGAGATGCTGCAGCGGGCGCAGGAACTGGTGAGCAGCGGTGTGCAGGTGATCTGTCTGCTGGCGCTGAGCGACAGGGGTACGCCGAGCTTCGACCAGCGCAACGCCGCAAAGCTGGCGGCGATGGGGGTGCCGTCGTTTGCCTGCACGCCGGACCTCTTCCCCGATCTGATGGCGGCGGCGATTCAGAAGCGCGATCTGACGCTGTGGGCGGCGCAGAATGATATCGTCACGGCGCGCGCCCAGGACGATTGATCGCGGCGGTGTTGCTGCGGCTAGGGTGAGGAGGGTTTGGGGATCACGACGGAGCGCAACCACTGGGCGAACTGGACCGTTCCGGCGTCGAGATCCTCATGCTGTGTGACAAGCGTTTCGATCTGGCGACCAAACGCATCGTCCTTGCTTGTCACATCGATGAGATAGCCGTTGAGATCGAGAAAGGTTGCTCCCGCTATTGCTGCAGTGCGCTTGTTTCCATCGAGGAAGGGATGGGCTAGTGCAATGCCGGCAATGAGCAGAGCAGCCTGAGTCACAATATCGGCTTGCTCGTAGTGAGCTGCCATTTGTGGCCGCATGATAGCACTTTCGAGTACTCCCCGGTCGCGCAGCAGCGACGAACCACCTTCGCGGCGAAGCACGATATCGTCTATGGCCCATACTTCATTCGCTGTGAGGTATCGTATCGAGGGTGGGATTGTCACTCCACCCTCCTCAGTTGTCGCGCAGGTAGTCGAGAGTTGCTGCATGTTGCGTCATTGCACGATCAATCGCAGCATACACATCAGATTCGATGGCGGGGGGAGACTGTCTTAGCTGATCAAGGATGGCTTGAAGTACTTCTGCCACCTTGTCTTGCTCGCTGAGAGGGAGCCGAGCAGCATCATCAACGGCTGCCTTGAGTCGCTCTGTCATCACCATGGACCCATCCTTCCTGTGTTGCGTCGCCTTGTAAGTCTCATGTGTGTCGCCTTTTCCGCGAGCAACCTATCCCAACAATTCGTAGTGTACCACGCGCTTACCTGTGTCGCCTGGGGCGGGATGCAGAGTGAGAAGGTCAGGCGGGCAAATACGCGACGAAATCGCCTATTTGCCCGCTGCGGGCGCTGGCTGGAGAGAATTGCTCGCCGGGTCAGGTCTTATTATGATGGGCGGGCGAAGTCAGTGGGTTTCCGGCCGGAGTTCCTGCGACTAGGCGTAGGCTAGCGTTTCGCGCACAGGAATCTGCGCGGCACGCCAAGCAGGAATCACACTGGCGAGAGCTGCTCCCGCCAGAACCACTGCCAACCAGAGCACGACTGAGTATGGCGCGATGACGAATGGCAATGGTACATAAATGAACTGAGTGCTCATTCTATCGCCCAAGAGGGAAAGTGGGAACGCCAGCGCGATAGCTATGATTCCGCTAAGGAAACCGATGATGGTTCCTTCGCTGACGACTACCCGCAGGATGGTCGCTCTCGTTCCCCCTATGGCTTTCATGATGCCAAACTCACGTGTCCGCTCAACTACATTGGTGCTCATCGCCGAGGTAAGCCCTAGCAAGCCGACAACCGCCATCAGAATCGCCATCACGATGAGGACGCCGATAATCGAGATGAAGTGGCCATCGAGAGCGCTGCGCAGATCTGAGTCGGTCATGAATTTGCTCACGCTCACTCCTGAATCTATCAAGGTTGACTCGATCATGCGCAGGGTCTGGGCGCGCGCTGCCGGATCACTGCCGGCGACAGCTACGCGCAGCATGTTCGCCGCGCCGAGCTCGCCGATGGTATGGGTGAATGCGTAGTTGCTGACATAGGCGGTGGCCTGAGCGCCAAACTCCTGAACGATACCAACAACGAGCCAAGTCGTAGAGCGTCCGGCGGTGGAGAGCGCAATGCGATCACCAACGTTGACATCTGGTAGGAAAGCGTGCACACCCTGATTGAGCACGACTGCATCGGTATCATCAGATTTGAGCCAGCGGCCGGCGAGCACTGGGAACTGAATCAGCGCCGTTCCATCCGGCGGGGCGATCATAGCGAAACTGCCATGCCCGCCGTCAGGATAGGTTTGCACGACATCAACTCCACGTGGGTTGGTCGGCGTCGTCGGCGCAGAGTTCCAGGCCTCTACCTGTTGCACCCCAGGGATGTTGCGAATCAGCCCGGTAAGGTACGCATCAGATTCCAAATGATTCAAGCGCACCTCAATGTTATACTGGTGGGCTGCCAGACCATCCGCGATCGTCTGATTCCATGATGCGGCAACATTCAAACCGCTGATAAACGTTGCCCCACCTACGGCCAACAGACAGAACGTGAGCACGATACGCGCTTGACGGCGAAATGTATTGCGCAGGGCGAGCATGGTTATGCGATTGGCGCTACGCAGCAGTCTCAGTCTGACCGCAGCGGTGCGGCCTATGAGTGTTTCCTGGCGCACACCGTAGTCGCTGATGGCCTCGCGCACGGTGATGCGGCTCCCGCGGACGATCGGGCCGGTTGCAGCCAAGAGAGGAATGAGCAGCCCAACTCCCACCTGAGCGGCAAATGACCACCAGGGAATGGCAGAACTTCCGAGCGTCATGTTGAGCGAACTGGTAATTGTCGAGGCAAAGGCAATGCCAGCCCTGATGCTCAACGGGAGTGCGATGACGACAGCTACGCTGCTTATGAGCACAACAAGCACGAAGTAGAGCGTGGCGATCTGGCTCATGCGCGCGCCGACTGCCTTCATCGCCCCAACCTGACGAATCTGCCTGGAAATCAGCCCATTCACCATGCTCGCTGCCAAAATCGCACTGAGGAGCAAGGCCACCAGGCTGAACGCGACCAGCAGCAACTGGAGTGAATTCACCTGTTTCTGGTGCGGATACTCGCGTGGCGGGGGAATCTGGATTTCGTCCACCTGATAGCCTTGCGATTGTAGCCAGGCAGCCAGATGTTGAGCGGTGCGGTTGATGGCGGCTGCATTATCGGGCTGTGCGCTGACTAGAATCTTGAGATCGTTTAGCTGGGCGCTTTCACCAAGCCAGGCCAGTGTGGCAGGAGTGATATACCCATAGCCTTCCTGTTCCTGCCAGGCGGGGGCCAAGCCAGTATCATGCACCAGGCCGGTTATAGGCACACTCCGAGGCGATCCGTTTGGTGTCTTTACCATGATGTTCTGGCCCGTCGAGGCATTCAGAACCCCAGGCGCAGTCTGCTCGATGAGCATAGTGCCAATGGGTGGCGGCCATGCACCACTGACATGCTGGAAGGTGCTGAGACGCATATCGTTGAAGTCGTCGACCACGAACAGGATCAGCGTGCGCCACTGGCCGGGCGCAACTTCTGCCTGCGCAAATACGGTTGCGCGCATTTGCGCATCAGCGATGTCTGGCTGATTGCGGATCGCCGCGAGCGTGACATCGTCCACGTCCCCATGGATCGAGAGTGTGGCTGAAGCTGGATTGGTGACCAAGTAGTTGCGGCTCACTTCACGATAGAGGATGGAGTAGCTATTCAAGACCGTGCCGAAGCCAAAAATGCTTACGGCAATGACGATCACCATAATAATCGTTCGCCCTCGCGCTTGCCAGAGATCGCGCAGAAGCTTCTTCCAGCGTAGACTACTCATGGGTGCCTCCCATGGCTGTCGTAGCTGCATACTCTGCGTGCTCACTGGCTTCGGGCACAAGTCTTCCATCATTGAGCAGAATGATGCGTGTGGCGAAGCGCCGCACATCGCGCTCGTGCGTGACAAGCACAACAGTCTTCCCCGACGCCACAAGCTCTGTAAAGAGGTCGAGCACGGCGTCAGCAGTCTGAGAGTCGAGGTTACCGGTCGGTTCGTCGGCGACGAGAAGCGGCGGATCATTGGCGAGCGCGCGAGCAATCGCCGCACGCTGCTGCTGGCCGCCTGAGAGTGCTGCTGGCAATCTATTGGCCTGCTCGGCGATACCGACGCTTTCCAGAAGTGTCATGGCACGATCACGGCGGACACGGGCGGGGTAGGTGTTGCAGAAGTCCATAGGTAGCATCACGTTCTCAAGAACGGTCAATGTAGGCAGCAGTTGGAAAAACTGGAAGACGATGCCGACGTTGCGGCCACGCCACATAGCGAGTTTGTTCTCGCTCAGCGCGTGAATGGGCGCGCCGGCAACAGTCACCTCGCCCGTCGAAGGACGGTCAATGCCAGTGATGAGGTTGATCAGCGTCGATTTCCCGCTGCCTGACTTGCCGACGATGGCGGCAAGCTCGTTCTTCTGGATACGCAGGCTGATCTCGCGCAGCGCCGTAAATGAGCCGGATGGCGTCTGGTATGCTTTGCTTACCTGCCGTATGTCAATGAGTGATTCATTGGAGCCACTTGGCGGGGCTTTCTGGATGGTGCTGTTTTGATGATGTCGCAATGACGTTCTCCTTTTATTCAATCAGCCGTTTGGTGATGAACGTAGCGTTTCAAATCCGGGCTTCGGCCATGCTTTTTCGGGCCAGAACATAGCCATAGTGTTGGTGCCCGGCAGCGAGACTCCTGATGTGGAAGGGGATCTCGCCGGTCTCGACCTGAGAGAATCCCGCTTCCTTCATGAGCGCGGGCAATTCCTGCAGGCCAAGAGCTCCGGCGCCGAATTGTTCCGGCTGACTCTGAGGAGCCTCCGAGTGTTTGAAATCGACAACCAGCAGGCGGCCATCCGCTTTGAGCACGCGGGCGACTTCGGCGAGGCCCTGGCGCTTGAGATCGTCGGGCAGATGGTGGAACATGAAGGTGCTCAGCACGGCATCGAATGACTGGTCGGGAAAGGCGATGCGCTCAATCCCTCCGACGCGGAAATCGATGGCGAGACCGGCGCGTGCAGCTTTGCGACGAGCGCCGGCAAGCAGCGATACAGAAGGATCGATACCGCAGACACGGCCTGCTTCCCCAACGCGCTTTTTGGCGGCGAGTGCCTGTGTTCCAGTCCCACAGCCTACGTCCAGCACAGCCTCGCCGGACTGTAACTGGGCCAGATCGGCGATCTTCCCGCGAAACTCCCGCTCTTTGCCGTGCATGACAAACCAGCGCACGATCAGGTCATAGCGCCAGGCCGAGAAGGTGATGATGGCTCCACGCCTGCTGGGAGAGGGTTGTTTATCTGGCCTCTTGTGGTGATGAGTGAACGAATGCATCGAATTTGCCCCTCTCAACGAAACATACTATCCTGTAATGGAGACAGTGCTCGTTATCCATTAAAGAGGGGCGGGCTCTGCCGATCAATCATCAATCGAGAGGGAATGCTCAGTACCGAGCACAAGCGCCACATTGTGCGGGAATAGAGTAGGGAAAGCAAGGGCTCTGGAGTGAAACAGGATAAGCGAGATCGTCGTTCTCTGCGCACGCGCCGTCTGGTAAATGCCGCTATGATGGAGCTCTTGATGGAGAAACGCTATGAGGCGATCACCGTTCGAGACATTTTGGAGCGGGCGGGGATTGGGAGCTCTA
>DASVOW010001073.1:0-2890 GCA_036383155.1 Ktedonobacterales bacterium | reverse complement strand
CCAAGCGCGGACGCCCGGTCATGGCGCGCAAAGAAGACTATCGGCAACGGTACAAAGTGGAACGCAGCTTCGCCTGGCTGGGCAATTTCCGTCGGCTCCTCATCCGCTGGGAGCGTCTGTTCAGCGTCTACCGGAGCGGATTCGCTTTCGCCGTCATGCTGCTGTGTGTGCGCCGGGCGACTCCCCTCGCGTGCCCGATCCCGCTGGGGTTCGTCACGCGAGGGCGGTGTACGTGGCACGAACGTTCAACCACGTTGGAGCACGAGCGCGAGCGGCTCATGGCCGCGCCAGCGTCTCAAGATTCTTTGGGGGTGAACAGCTTCCAGTGCCCCTCGGAGACGACTTCGACGGCGCCGTCAACCACTTTGATGGCGGTCTCGTCGTCGATCGCATACGCCGGACCTGAGATGCTGGCCGCCCACCTCTCCGCGGCGGCCATGGTGTTCTCCGGCAGGTCCGGGTTTCCGACGTGCGGGAAGATCGAGAAGTCGACCACGCCCAGCGTCCTGTCGCCGGCCGGGGAATGCCACGTGACGAAGTCGTCTCCGATTCGAGGGGTCATCACCATGCTCCCGGCGCTCAGTCCCACCCAGACCGTCTCGCGCAGCGACGGCAGGAGGTCTGCGAGGCCGGACGCTCGCATCCAGTGGCACAGGTACGCGGCATCGCCGCCTTCAACAAGCAGGACGTCTGTCTCTCGGACCATGGGGACCCAGCGCTCCTCGTCGAGGCTGGGCAGCGCAGTGAGCTCCAGCACGCCCATGGACTTCCACCCCAGTCCAACCATGGGGCAGCGAGGTTCTTGTCCGCTGATGAACCGCCACGCATTGCGAGGACCGGCCATGGGGTGCCCGTACACGGCCGTGGGAATGCAGAGGGCATCGCACTCGGCGATCGGCTTGCCCAGCAGCTCGACCAGCGCGTTGTGGATGCTCGTGTTCTTGATGCCTGCGGAAGTGAGAAGATACTTCATCATGCCTCTCCTATTGCCACTTTGACACTCCCCAGGAGTGATGCTCAGGCGACGCCTGTCCCAACCGACGACGTTCGCGCCTGAGGGGCCTGCCCGGCCCGATGAGACAGACGCCTGGCCTCTAGGAGCAGGCGCTTCCTCGAGCCGTACCGCCGGATTATAGCACACCTGTTCCAGGTGGCGCTTTCCCCCGACCCGAAGGTAAGGGCCTGCGCGCCGAGGAGAGGAGGTCACGGCATTCAGGGCCGATGGTCTCCACTGGCGGAACATCTACTCTACTATCTCAGAGGCAAACGTGCGCAAGATGGTGCTATGTTCATGGCGAGGGGCCGGGTGCAATGCAGCGATCAGCTCGCGTAGCCGCGGTGTCATGATGATGAGATACCGTGTCGGACCTGCCGCTTCATAGTACGTGTGCGCGACACCTGCTGGAACAAACACGGTTGTCCCTGGGGAAGCCTCGACAGTCCTATCGAGAAATCGGAACGTGAGGGTCCCCTCTAAGATGTGCCACGCCTCATCGTCGGCATGGTGGACGTGGAGGTAGTCCGGGCCGCTTCCGCTCCACTCAGCAATATCAAAGGACTGCCCAATTGCCGTGACGGGAGCCTGGCCCTCTGCTGTCGCTTGTCTCCCAGGGATGATAATCGGCGCGGCCCTACTGTCCATCTTCTTCCTCTCGTGTGTGTCACTTTCGCCTTTTGAGCGACTAGCCCACACCTTCATGAGCAGATGTTCGCTGGTAGCCGTCGTACTCATCCGCTGCTAGTGCTCAGTCCAGTTGGGTTTTGATAGCGGTCGCAGGCTCATGAGCATCACGGAGGTGCTCATACCTACCGCATCTGCACCTAACGGTCAGGTGGCGGGTTCGAGACGCCAGCCAATCACGGCACTGACCCATCCTTTGCTGTGGTACGGTCAGTGCTCTCGCGCAATTCGGCACGCACCAGTTCCAGCAAGCGCCCCAGCCAATTGCGTCCTTGGCTACCATAGCTGCTCCAGTAGCGACTGAAGCCGACCCTATCGATGAGGCGACCATCGCCTGTCGCGAGGAGATGGTCGGCGAGGTCGGGATGCTGGTGAAACTTTTCCCGCACGAGCCGCAGCATCACGGCTAAACGCACGACACTCCAGTCAGGGCGATGCGGAGCGCCCTGCGCCAGTTGGCGAGCCTCCTTGGCAGTGGGAGCGTGTGCAATCTGCTCGCGTGTCTCGTGATCCGTCGTTGACAACGCCCAGTAGGCATGCTCGACGGTCGGGAACGTTCCCTCGGGCACTGTAATGGGAGCCGGGTAGCCATTCGCGAGGTAGGGGTGTCCGCCATCATGCCGGTCAAAGCGGATGACGGAGGGATCATGCGCCACTGGATCATCCTCCCAGGGCGGGGGTACGGCCTGCGGCTGTCGCTGCTCCTCCCGGCGGCCCTGGAAGTACGCCCAGGCTTCCTCGTGGTCAGGTGGTTGTACCACGCTGTCACTCTCGTCAGGAGGCTCCCCGACTAGGACCTCGCCGACCGGGGTGATCAGCGCGCGTAACGGGTAATCCTTGGTATCCTGATCGCCGAGGAACAACCGCAGATGCTCCGGCACGGCGAGATAGGCCGCGCGTAAGGCCGCCCGGTGCACGTCACTCGGCTCGTCGAGGTAGCGATCGAGGGCAGTACGGCACCGGTCCGCCGCGGTGGGGCGTCCAGCAAGGTGTTCGATCTCATCGGCGACTTCGGCAATCAGCTGTTCCTGTGTCAGCCACGACTCCGGCTGGTCGAAGCGCCAACTGGCGAGGAGGTGGGCGCTGGCTTGTGCGCCTTGCGGGTAGGATGTCGCGACCCAGCCGGAAGCCACTTTCTGTCGAAACGTGGCGAGATCGACGAGGCCCCAGCAATCAATCATGCCGTCGGCGTACACCTTCAAGTCGGTG
>DASVOW010001072.1:0-6230 GCA_036383155.1 Ktedonobacterales bacterium | reverse complement strand
TCAGCCGCAAGACGCGCTTTGGCGGGCGCATCCCTTGTGGCTCGGTCGTCCCCGCGATATAGTCATCCTCTTCGAGCCGCGCCAACAGCGCATAGAGATGGCTCTGCTTCAGATGCCAGACGAGGCCGAGCGCCTCCGCCTGCACCAGACGCTGATACATCTCATACGCGTGCATCGGCTGCTGCCGCAGCAACCCAAGCAGCGCATGTTCGACTGCCAGCGACGATTTCTTTGTCACACGGGGCGCTGTCTCCCCGCCGCCATTGCGCATACACTTATCGCCTGACTACTCAGAGTGTGAGTATCATCACGTGACCTGGCGATTGTCGCACGCCGCATCCTTCCCCGTCAAGCCGTTCTTTATGTAAACTGCGAGGTGTTTTTCCTCATAGCAACTCCACATGTTGGTACAATATCTTGTGTGTGCCTCCGTACCTTGGCTACTCTGCACACAAGCGACCTACAATGGAGGATTCCGATGCCACGATTCTTTCGCATACAGGTTGATGAGCCTGCCCTTACCGATGCGCTGTTCAAATTCGTCATTGATCCCACGCCTGCGCGTAATGAGCGCCCTGTGATCCATGAGTTGCACGAGATCAACCCTGAAATGGTCTCTGTGCTGGAGCACATGGTGATCGACGGCGTCAATCAGCGTCGCTATGTGGAGGACTACGTTCACGCGGCGTTAGGTGATATGTTGGCCTACTAACCTGTTTCATCGTCCTCTGGGTCTGCGGCGATAGTCACTCTTACTCGCATCCAGTGGGGAGCGCGGTGTATACTATCGCGGGCGACGCGAGCATGACCATGTGTGCCTCGCGTCAGTAGACGTTACACTAGATTCCGGCTACCTATGACAATAAAAACCAATGAAAAACACGAGAGTACAACGGAGGGATGCGCGATGGTAGTCTGTTCACACTGCGGGCGAGAGTCGCGCGCTGCGGATCGTTTTTGCCAGTACTGCGGCCAGCAACTCGATCCGGGCAATGGTCACCTCGTCGCGGCGTTCGCGCCTCACTATGCTGGCGCTAACAGTGAGCCGGTCGGGTGGCACGGCCCACTCGCTGAGGCTGCCGCTGCATCCTCATCCGTGCAGGAGCCCGGCCAAGACCTGAGCCGGACGTCCCCCCAGGCGCCAACTCATGCGCGATTGATCGTGCGTCAGCTGCCCGACACGTCCAATAGTGACGGCGCCGCTATCTCCGAAGGTGCCGTGCGTGAATTTCAGCTCGACGGCGGCGATGTCGCGATCGGCCGGGCGCCTTCCTGCGATATTGTGCTCGAGGGCGATCAACTGGCTTCGCGCCGCCATGCGTTGCTGCGCTGCAAAGACAACGTGTACACCGTAGTCGATCTCGGCAGCAGCAACGGCACCTACGTCAATGATCTGGAGATCCGCGAGGCGACGGTTCTCAAAGAGGGCGATGTGATCACCATCGGTGCCCACGAGATCGTCTTCTCGACGGCCCCGGCCAGTCCGCACGCCTCGGTTCCAGGCGGCGCCCTTGCTGGCGCACCCGCTGCGCCTCTCGGCGAGACTGATCCCAGCGCGTCAGCCGTCAATGCTCCTCCCTTCTCTGTTCCTGCTGAGTCAGCCGCCGTGCCTCCCGAAGCCATCGCCGCAGATGCCGTCCTCTCCCCCGACTCACGAACGGCAGACCAACAGGAGAGCGACGTGGCCGATGTGTCCGCTGCATCCGATGCTGGCGCGGCTCCCGCCATCGCCGCAGTCGAATCGAACGCGGAGAACACGCCTGTGGAAGCTGCTGGCTCCGGAGGTGCGGGAAGTAGCGAAGCGGAAGCTGCGAGCGCTGCCGATGTGTCTGCCGTGGCTACGGCGCCGGCTCCTGTCGCGACCGCTACCAGCGATCTCGAAGGCCTACAGGCCCAGCTTGCGGAGATCAGCGCGGCCCTCGCGCGCAAAGCCGACGAAGAGGCTCGCGCCGCCGACCGCCTGCGGGCCACACTCGCCGAAGCCCGCGACCGCCTCGCGGCGCTCTCTGAGCAGCGTGCGCAACAGCTGGAGCAGTCCGCTCAGGAGGATGCGCCCGTTCCTGCCGCGAATGTCGGCGAGTTGGTGTCAGTTGCGCGCCAGGCGGCCGAAAATCCGCGCCACCTCGACTACCTCACGAGTTTCGCGGCTCATGCGGGCGAAATTGCCGCCGCGCTCGAGGCCCTGGAGGCGCATCAGGCGAGTGCCTCGCAAACTAGTGGCAATGCCGAGCTGGTCGACGTGCTCGATGAGCTGCGCACCCGTCTCGATGATGCCCTCAAGCAGCGCTGAGTCGCGTATGACACGCCGAGATGAACCCTCGTGTTTCATCTCGGCGCCGCCTCTCTATCCTACCTTTGTTCCCTATACTTTTTAGGCTGAGTATCTCTTCATGGCAGGTGAACGCAACGCGGATGTGATCGTGATCGGCGCCGGTCTCGGCGGCTTGCTCTCGGCCGCGCAGTTTCTGCGGCGCGGGCAGCGTGTCATCGTGGTTGAGCGCCTCGCCCATCCTGGCGGGCGCTTCACCGCGAAGACTTTCCACGGCGCACAGGTCAGCACCGGTGCCGTCCACATGATCCCATTCGGCACCAACGGTGAGCTTGCCGCTATGTTGCGTGCGCTGGGCGTGCCGCATCGCATCCACGACTCAGGGGTTCTCGGCTCCTTCCACGTACGCGGACGGCAATACGTCGTGCGTTCCGTGCTCCAACTCGCCGCCGTCCTGGGACCACGCCAGTTTGCCCAGTTCGTGCGCCTCGGTGTTGAGATGCTCCTGCGTGAGCCGCGCCCCGAAGAGCGTACCCAGACCTATCGCGACTGGCTTGATCGCCGTATCACCCGCTCCACCTCGCCCGAGTTATACGCCTACTTCGAGCGGGTCTGCCACTTTGCCCTAAGCGTCGATCTCGACGATGTGCTCTACCCCGAGATCGTCGAGGGCACCAAGAATATGTTCCGTTATGGTGCGCCGGGCATCGTTGATGGCGGCTGCGCGGCGCTCACCGGCGAGCTTGAGCGCCGCATCCACGAGAGCGAGCGTGGCGAGCTCCACCTGCAACACGACGTGCTTGCCATCGAGCATGATGGTGGCGCGGTCAGTGGTGTGTGCGTGCGCGACCGCCAGACCGGCGACGAAACGCTGCTACTCGCGCCGCTTGTCATCAGCAACATCGGCCCCGAAGCCACCAATCGCTTACTCGCGTCCGAGGTGCCGGCGTTGGCTACCGCAGCCGCAGCGCCGAAAGCCGCTCCAGAGTCTACATTCGGTCTCTCCACCGGCGCATCCACACCCGACGCCCATGCGCCGTCCATGCAGGGGAATGGTGCACTCCCCGTCGCTCCATCGGGCAAGCGCGAGGCAAGCGGTCTGAAAGTGCATTTGCTCAGCGATGAGTCAATCATTCCCCATAAAGGCATCATGTATTGCCTCGATACCGAGCGCATCGCCGGCGTCGTCCAGCCGAGCAATAGCGACCGCCGCCTCGCGCCTCCAGGCAAGCACCTGCTGATCACCCATCAGCTCATGCGTAGCGACGATGTGAATGTCGAGCGTGAAGCCGCCCGCGCCGACCTGCGGCGTCTCTTTGGCGATCGTTTCGGTGACTCCATTACCATCTTGACGATGAGCCAGTACCGTGGCGAGTGGCCGGTGAATCGCGCCGTGCAGGGTGCGGATGTCTCGCCGCAGACCATGCTCGATGGACTCTATCTCGTCGGCGACGCCGTCAAGCCCTCCGGCTATCTCATGGTCGAAGGCGTGGCACAGAGCGTCAATGCCCTGCTCGACGCGCTCGACGGACCACTGCCGTCCGCTGCTCCCGTACAGCGCCACACCCCTCCAAAGCCATCCAAACGCCGCGCATTCCACTGGCTTGTGGCGCCTCCTCCACCGCATCCTGGCTCACAGCGTGCGCGCTAGCTCGCAGCCCTCAGCCCACCGTCTTCCTCTCATCGCCCAGGCGTCTTGGCGTGGCCTACCCTGCCCGGGTGCCCTCACGTTGGCGCATTTCCGGGCCATTGGTTAGTGCTCGGTCCCTGGCTTTGAGTTGGGCGCTCCTCCGTCCCGGCGCTCCCCTCTACCACGCGCCCGCCAACGCCCAGGTTGCGGCGGACGTCGACCGCATGCACGATCGCCTCCCGGCTGAGTATACCGACTAGCGTGTCGTTCTCCACTACCGGGAGCAAGCCCACATCGCCGTCAGCCAGCAATGGTAGGATATCGGCAATCGGCTGTTGCGGCGCCACACTGTGGATGCGGTCTATCGGCGTCATCGCATAACCCACCGGCACGCCTTCCCACTGGTCGCGCGGCACCTTGCGCAGATCATTCAGCGAGATCACGCCCACTGGTCGCCCCGCCTGCATCACTGGGACCGCGCGCAGTCCCAACGGCAGGATGTACTCTTCTACCAGGCGCTGCAAGGAGATGTTGGCGGGTGCGCTAGCTGGCGCCGGCTGCATCAGGTCGCGCACGGTGAGACCGCGAAAGGTGTTATCGATAGCCATCTGGCGATTGGCCGCCGCGGCGGCGCTGAACAGAAACCACCCGATAAAGCCAATCCAAATGCCTCCAAAGAAATCACCATTGAAGAACAGCAAGACACCGATCAGAATGAAGAGCAGCGCCAGCACCTGGCCGGTGCGCGCCGCCCCGCGCGTCGCACGTTGCGGATTTCCCGTTACCTTCCACAGGATTGCCCGTAGCACGCGCCCACCGTCGAGCGGAAAGCCCGGTAGCAGGTTAAATATGCCCAGCGTGATGTTTGCTACTCCCAGATAGCCCAGGATCGAGAAACTGAGCGGCGAAAAGCCTCTCAATGGCAGGCTAAGGAGCCAGAACACCGCGCCCAGCACGAGGCTCACAACCGGGCCAACGACCGCGATCAAAAACTCTGCGCCTGGCGTCTTCGGCTCGCGTTCCAGACTCGACACCCCGCCGAAAATGTAAAGGGTAATGTCTTTCACCGGCACGCCAAAGCGCCGCGCCACAAGCGAGTGGCCCAATTCATGGGCGATCACCGAGGCAAAGAGCAGCAGCGACGCCAGCAGACCGGCCCCAAGATACGCCACGGCCGACAGTCCCGGCACGGTCTGGGGAAACTGTCCGGTGGCGAGGGAACCCGTGAAGAGTGCAAGTATGATAAGCCAGCTCCAGTCGAGATCGATCTCGATGCCGGCGATGCGTCCCAAGCGGATCGCGCGCATATTCCACCACCCTTCTCCTCGGATGCTTCCCGACATCGTGTGACGCCGCTGCCGCAGATGATCAGGCGCTTCTCCGCATTCCCCGTGCCGGATGGGCGCCGGTGGATCTAGAGTGTCCATCCGGCACGGGTGAGCATTCACGACGCCGGCAGCCACTCGCCGCGTGGTACGATACAGGGGAATAGCACATCAGCATGGCGCGTTGTGTTTCTGGAGCAATCATCATGGTCTACGCTACTATCGCCAAGGAATTTACGTTCGACGCCGCCCACTCACTGCCCAATTCCAATGGGCCGTGTAAGCGACTGCACGGCCACACCTACCGCCTGCGCGTTGTAGCGCGCGGCGCCATCCAGCCAATCAACGGAGCGCCCGAAGAAGGTATGGTTGTCGATTTCACACGCATCAAAGAGGTTTTCAAGCGGCGCATCGAAAGCATCTGCGATCACCAGTTCCTCAACGAGACTGTCCCGGTCGAGCGCACCACCGCCGAGCTACTGGCCACCTGGATGCTGCGTGAGCTGCGCGCCGAACTGCCGCAGGTCGTCGCCGTGCGGCTCCATGAGACGCCGACCTCCTTCGCTGAGGTGACCGTTGACGACCTCGCGGGCGAGGAATAGCTAGCCATGAGCAAGTCGTTTCCTGTCGTCGAGCTATTTGGTCCCGTTCTCCAGGGCGAGGGACGCATGATCGGCACGCCCACGCTGTTCGCGCGCTTCGGCTATTGCGACTATCGCTGTTCGTGGTGTGACACCCTCTACGCCGTCCTCCCCGAAGAGGTGCAGCGCACTGCCACACAGATGACCGCCGCCGAGATTCGCGAGCGGCTGCGCGCCCTCGATCCCACCGTTCCCTGGGTGACGCTCTCCGGCGGCAACCCCGCCATGCACGATCTGAGCGAATTGATCGATCTGCTGCACGCCGACGGACGCAAGATCGCTGTCGAGACGCAGGGAACCGTCTTCCGTGAGTGGCTACGCGCCTGCGACGTGGTGACGGTCTCACCCAAGCCGCCCAGCTCGAC
>DASVOW010001071.1:0-2932 GCA_036383155.1 Ktedonobacterales bacterium | reverse complement strand
TCAGTCCTTTGTCTCCCTGTGTTCCAGCTACACTACCGTCGACGTTGGTCAAGGCCTCGCCGTGTCGAATGAGATAGAGATGTGTCAAGCTGCGTTACCCTTCAAACAGAATTATGTATAGCCATGTCATCGTCATGACATACCTCTTTACCATACATCAATTAAGCGCATTACTGCCTGCCTGACGTCTCAACTCAGGCCCAGTCGCGCTCGCGCCTCGTCGAGTGTGTCGGTGGTGAGGTGCGCGACGATGTCGCGGCACGTCTCCTGGTTGGCTGTGGCGAGCGCCGCCAGCATATCTTCGCTCAGAGTGCCGAAACGTCCTTCCAGGGCAAGGCGCGTCATCTCACGAGTTGCTTTCGTCTCGCCTTCGGCCACTAGCTCATCATGAAAAATCTCATAGGCGGCTTCGGCGAAGCTCGACTCTTTCCAAATGTCGTGAATCATTGTGTCCCTCTCAATCGCATTGAGGATTGCCTGCTTGGGTAGGCGCATCCCCGCCAGGAGTGCCAGCAGACCTGTTAGCTCGCTGCGCTGGTGGCGTTGTAGGGGCGCCTCCACGATACGCTCGGCGATAGCGAGCACCGACTCGACCGAGGAGCCAGCCATCAAGCCAGCCAGCGGCCACAAATTGTAGTATGTGGTTCCCAGCACCAATTCCGGCTGAAGCTCCCACAATCGGATGACATCATACACGAACGTGAGCCGCGCTCGCCCTGCCCATGAAAAGACAAACGGCGGTTGAGGCAAGTCGCTCTCCGGGCGCAGAAAGACGACCGCTGAATACACAGGCCGGTCATCGCGCACGTGAAGCCGCAGAGCATACTCAGCCATGCGCCTGCCGATGTTGTGCTCGACTTTTGTCTGCAACTCGATATGCAGGATGCCGCGCTCGTTACTGGAAGATGCGACATCCCATACAAGATCAGCCTGGCGTGCCACCGAGGGCAACTCCGGCGAAAGCTCGCCGCGCCAACGCATATCCGGCGCGATGAGCGCAAGAAAACCATCGGGCGACTGCGAGATCGCCGCTTTGAGCGCCTGATCGTAATCAGGCCTCACCTTGCGTACTGGCTCTCGCTCGTCCGGCATTTCGCATTCCTCTCCCCTCGTCGGCATGTTGATAAGATACCATGCCTGGACGCTAGAGGATAGAGTGGGCTGCGAGCGAGCTGCCTCACGGGCGCCGTATCGTCATGCCTCCCGTGCTCGACGGTGGGCGGCGTTGCGGCGATTGGCCGGCGGTACCCGCGCCGGATGTCGCCGCCCTGGCGCCATTCGTGCCGCCAGCCGCTCCGTTGTTGCTCACGGGCGCTGGAGCATGCGCCTTCCCGACGGCAAGGGGCAGCAACTCGCGAAGTTGGGCCAGCCACTCGTTTGTGTCGTCGGAGAAGCGGCGGCGGGGGATACGAATCTCGCCAAGCTGGATCGTCGCGTCGTTGCGGTAGCGCTTGTAGAGGCCCACGCGGTCGGGTGCCACCGTGCGCCGCAGCTTGAGGACCATCTCGCCATCGCGCGCCGCCAGCGACTCGTATCCCAGTGATGCGGCTTCGGTCTTCAGGCGCACGAGGGCCAGCAGATGCGCCACCGGATCGGGTGGCGTCCCGAAGCGGTCGGCGAGCTCAGCGGCCATCGCCTCCACCTGCTCGGGCAGCTCAAGATTTGCCATGCGCTGGTAGAAATTCATCTTGAGCGTGCGGTCGGGAATGTAGTCGTCGGGGATGTAGGCATCCACCGGCAGCTCGACCGCAACGGGCGCCCGCCTTGGCTGCTGCGCGGCACGCTCGCCCTTCATCTCCTGGATCGCATCTGAGAGCAACTTGGTATACAGATCGAAGCCCACCGCATTGACGAACCCCGACTGTTCCGCGCCGAGCAGGTTGCCCGCGCCACGCAGCTCCAGATCTTTCATCGCGATGCGGAAGCCAGCACCCAGCTCCGTCGCCTCGAAGATGGCGCGCAGGCGCTTCTCGGCGATGGGAGTGAGCTTGGTATCCTTGTTATAGAGGAAGTAGGCGTAGGCCTGGTGCGTGCTGCGCCCAACGCGCCCGCGCAACTGATAGAGCTGCGCCAGCCCGAAATGCGCGGCATTGTTGACGATGATCGTGTTGGCGTTGGGAATATCCAGGCCGTTCTCGATGATCGTCGTGCTCACCAGCACGTTGAACTCGCCCGCCGAGAAGTCGAGCATGACGTGTTCGAGCTGGTCCTCGGCCATTTGCCCGTGGGCCACCGCGAACGTCGCCTCCGGCACCAGTTTCTGGAGTCGCTGCGCCAGCGCCTGGATGCCCTGCACCCGGTTATGCACGAAGAACACCTGCCCACCACGGTCCACCTCGCGCAAGATCGCCTCGCGGATCAGATCGTCCTCCCAGTGGCGAATGAACGTGCGGATCGGCTGTCGCTCCTGCGGCGGCGTCTCGATCACGCTCATGTCGCGCACATTCACCAGCGCCATGTGCAGCGTGCGCGGAATCGGCGTCGCCGTCAGCGTCAGCACGTCGATTTCGGTGCGCAGTTGCTTCAGCCGCTCCTTATGCGCCACGCCGAAGCGTTGCTCTTCGTCGATGATTAGCAAGCCCAGGTTGTTGAAGACGACATCGGTGGAGAGCAGGCGGTGCGTCCCGACGACGATATCCACTTTGCCCATCGCCAGATCCTTCAGCACCTCCTTCTGCTCTTTCTCAGAGCGGAAGCGGCTCAGCAGCTCGACGCGCACTGGATACGGCTTGAGGCGCTGGGCAAACGTGTTGAAGTGCTGCAACGCCAGCACCGTCGTCGGCACCAGCACGGCCACCTGCCGCTGATCGAGCACCGCCTTGAAGGCGGCGCGCAGCGCTACCTCGGTCTTGCCGTAGCCGACATCGCCGCAGACCAGCCGATCCATTGGACGGGCGCGCTCCATGTCCTCTTTCACTTCGGTGATGGCGCG
>DASVOW010001070.1:0-4453 GCA_036383155.1 Ktedonobacterales bacterium | reverse complement strand
GCATCGGCGGGTGTCCCATTGGAGCGCACGATGGTGCTCGGGTTCTCGCAGGGCGGATGCCTTGGGCTGGAATTCGTCGCGCGCAACGCACGGCGCTACGGCGGCGTGGTGGGCTGGAGCAGTGGACTCATCGGACCCGACGATACCCCGCGAGACTATACAGGAAATCTCGATGGGACGTCCGTCTTCCTCGGGTGCAGCGATAGTGATTTTCATGTACCCAAGGCGCGGGTAGATCTCACGGCAGACGTACTGCGGAGTCTGGGCGGCGATGTAACCGAGCGCATCTATTCAAACATGGCTCATACGGTCAATCGAGATGAGATTGCCTTCGTACGCCAGATGATGGCTGCGCTCGTCAGGTGACATCCCGCCGCCCATCGCGCTCATGCGGTCGCCAGCTCTGCTACATCTAGTTGCTCAGCGTCTGTCTCCACTTGCGGCCAGCCGAGAGTGGCGAGACGATATTTCATTTTGCGCCGGATGGCGCGCAGCCCGCGCCGGTTGCGGTAGATGGTGATCACATCCTCATCCGGCGCCTGCAGCACAATCGTTCCCTCCAGCCGTGAGGCCCAACTCGCGCGGCGATCGTCGGGCGGTATGTCGCGCCACCCAAGGAAGTAGAAGGTCACTCCAGTTCGCTGGATCACCCTACCGTATGCCATTACGTAGTCCACGGCGTCAGGTGCGACGTTGCGACGCGCGCCGCGCTTGCGAGCATGCCTCGTGAATGGCAGCGGGCATGCCTTGCAATCACACTCCACTGCCTCGTCGCTCGCTGTTTCGACGCTCTCCATTTCGACCGGTTCGCCTCGGGATTGCCAGGGTTGTGTTACCATCGTGTCCGGCTCCCTTCTCGTCGTACCTGTATCTCATCAAGTGCTCCTCTTTTGTTAATACGGCACTTGCTCGTCTATGTGGAAAAGGGAGTACCCGATGAGGTAGGTGAGAAGGAAGGAAGGGGCTACAGGCGATGGCGCGATACTCGGCGCCCGCATGAAGGGGTCACAGCGCCGTTTCTGGTGGCACCCTGCTGTCCAATGGCGAGCTTTCAGGGTCGGCGGGACACACATAACAGTATGCGCAGCTTGCGCAACGCTGCTCACTAGGGTGCGGGTCGAATCGCCCAGCGGCGATTCCCAGTGCTGCATCATCGAGCTTGTCCAGCTTCGCGCGCTGCCTGGGGCCCGGCTTCTGGTATTTTTCGGCATCGCGCGCTGCGCTGCCGGTCACATCCACCAGATCGCCCGGCGCTGGCTCGCTCATCTCTGTCGCCTGATCCCTCAGCACGCCTCCGACGTAGGCAAGCGCGATTTGCACAGGCGTATCGGGGTTCTGCTGCTTGTGTGCGAGGTAGTAGAGGGGCAAGGTGAGATCGTCCTTATTATCCTTCTCGCGGGGGCGGCCCGTATGCAGGCGCACCAGCACCGTCAGCGGCTGCGCTGCGGGACCATTTGTCGGCGCGACGCCGGTAATGGCGCGATCCGCCGTAACCGCGACGATGCACTGCTGCAACTCGGCTAGCAGCGGCTGCGCCAGCAGCACCCGGCCAGATGCCTCCGTACCCTGCGGCGTGGTGATGGCCTGCCATTCCGCGCGCAGGATCGCCTCCGCAGCCTGCCAGTAGAAGGCGTCGTAGGCGTGCCCTGCTGGTCCATCCGTCTCCCAGAGCGTCTGCAGTTTGGCCCCAGCTGTCTGCCATTGTGCATCCGGCTCAGCCGTGTGCAAGTCTCGTAATGCCTGCTCGCCCCGGCGAATGTAGCGATGGAAGCGGTGGACCGCATTTTCCGCCGGATCGAGCAGCCCATAGCTTCGCGCATACTTGTATTGGCGAGGGCACTTGAGATACTGCTCCAGGTGGTGCAAGGGAAAGACTGGCTTGTCCGCCGGAACCTCAGCGAGTTCCTTGCCGCTCATCGTCGCCACCGGCGTCGCTTCATCCTCGTCCTCATCGTCGCCGGTCCTCTCATAGGCGGATGCCAGCATCTCCAGGCGGGCGAGCTCTTCATTGGGTAGGAGTGGCTCGGCATCCAGCGAGTCCGGCGAGTGCGGCCCGATGTCAACGAGCGTCAGCAGTAGAGATGGCTGCGCCGTCCTGCGAGAGCCGCCGGTGCCTTTGCCATAACTGGTTGCACGAGTAAATATCACCACGTCGCGCGCGCGGGTCACCCCAACATAGAACAGGCAGCGCTCCTCCGCTTCGCGCTCGCTGGGTGCGTCACTCTCGCGGAACCCTTGAGGGCATGCTTCTTCGTGTATGCTGGTGCCTGCGGGGAACTGTCCCTGCGCAAGGCAGGGCAGGTGGACAATCGGGAACTCAAGCCCTTTGCTCTGATGCAGCGTCAGGACGTGGACCTCATCCTCTTCTCCCGCAGGCACAGGCACCGAGACATCGGTTGCCCGTAGCGCGCCCAGGTAATGCAGGAAACAGCGCGCAGCCGGAGCGCTTTCGGTGGGCTGTGGTTGGGGGGCAGGCAATGGTATGTGGGCGACGTCCGCGCCCGGCACAGGTTCCAGCGCGTCAGGCTGGGCTGGCTGTGTTGCCCGCCGATGGGTCACTGCCCGGCTCAGGCGGGCGCGAAAGTCGGGCTCATGTGTCCAGCGCACATCGAAGCGCCAGGCAAGACGCACCAACTCGCCCAGAGCTGCCAACGCCTCCTGTGCTCGCGCTGGACTCTCCACCCACAGCGGCAGATCAGTTTCTATTGGGTCGTCTGTGCGCGGGTCGCGGGCCGGGAGCGTATCAAGTCCGTCCGCGATACGTGCCAGCCGCCAAGCGTATCCTCCTGGCCGCAAGAGAAACGCTGCCAGGCGCTCTCCCACTGCAGGCGCATTGTGCATATCCATGGCGGCGTCGCCGAGCGCGGCGAGCGCGGTGCGTGTCGTTGCGGAGAGCGAGGCAATCTTTCCAAGCGCTTTCCCACGCTGGAGCGCGCCGGGCAGAGACTGGCGGGTCTCCGCCAGTGCGCGCGCTACCGTCGCTAGCTCACGGCGTGGGGGAAGTGGGTCGATCAGTCCGATCAGGAGCGGGGCCGCGCGGAGTATGCCACGGGCGTCGGGTCCAGCCGCCAGAGTCGCTAACATCAGCGTGTCCTTGACCTCCGGCCGGTCGAAGAAATCGCCGGTCTGGCTTACCGGCACGCCCTGGGCGGCGAGGACGGCGGCGATCTGGCGCGCCTGCTTGTGTGTGCGGCACAGCACCGCCTGGTCTCGGTAGAGGTAGCCGACGGCGTGGTGTCGCTGGATGGACGCTGCCAGCCCCATCTGCTCGTGCGCGGCGCTGACGAACATCTCATAGCGGCGTATGGCCGGGTGCGCGCCATTGTCGCGTACCGGCTCTAACTCTATGGGTCGCATTGCCTCATACAGCGTGCTCATACCCGTAGTGACGGTCGCCTCTGCCTGGGTCGTGGCGTCGCTGGGTGTGGCGGGTGCGGCGAGCGAGGCCATGCGGTCCGCCATCAGCGAGCCGAGCCGCACGATGCTAGGAACTGAGCGATAGCAGCGCCACAGCCTCAGCACACGTAGATGTGGGTACTGCTCTACGAGTCGCGGCAGGTTGCGTGGCGAAGCGCCGCGGAACCGATAGATCGACTGATTGTGGTCACCCACCACCCAGAGCCGGTCCCCAGATTTCCCTGCCACCAGCAAAAGCAGTTCCGCTGCCGCGCGGTTTGTGTCCTGGAACTCGTCAACCAGGATCTCGCGATACCGGTCGCGCACGTCGGCCAGGGCCTCGGAATCGGCCCGCAGCAGTTCAACGGCCCGCTGGATCAGCCCGCCGAAGTCCACCAGCCCGCGCTGTCGCAACTCGCGGTCCCACACGGCATAGGCCGCTGCGCGCTCGCGTGCCCTGGCGATTTGCTCGGCGGTGAAGGTGCCCGCTGGGGGGTGTTTCGTCCCCTTTTTCTGTTTCCCTTTCGCGGTCGTGGTCGCGCCTGTTCCTTGAGTGGTGGATTCGTCCGGCGCCGATGGTGCGAGCGGCATCGCCTCTACTAGCGCGAGGTAATCGACGGGGGTGAGCAGGCCGTCGCGGGCGCGCGAGAAGTCTGCAAGCAACGTACGGATGTGTATGGTGGGGCTGCCGAGAGAGCGGTAATAATGAAGCGGCAGCTTGGCCAGCAGCTCCTCCATCAGGAGAAAGGCGTCGGCCTCGTCGAGGATACGAAACTCGGGCTTGAGTTGCACTTCGTCAGCCGCATGCGGCACACGGGAGGCGTATTCGCGCAGGAGCGAGACGGCAAAGGCGTGGATGGTCATGACCGGGATGCGCTCGCCCGGCAGACCCGACCGCACAAGCCGCTCGCGCATCTCACCAGCGGCACGATTGGAGAAGGTGAGCGCGAGCATCCGTTCCGGGGGGATATTGCGCTCGCGGATCAGGTGCGCGGCGCGGCCCACAAGCGTCGCCGTCTTGCCGGTGCCGGGTCCGGCGACGATCAATGCGGGGCCG
>DASVOW010001069.1:0-15411 GCA_036383155.1 Ktedonobacterales bacterium | reverse complement strand
CAGACCAGGTAGGTTGCTTTGTGGGTTACTGTTGCGCAGCAGCACACTGAGCGCGATGCCCGCGATGAGGATGATGATCGCCGGTAACTCATTGCGCAGCAGGATGAACCAGTGGCGATAAACGACCTGGACGACCGATTCTCCCTCGATAAACTTGATGGGAATCTTGCGGTGCAGGAAGGCATTGAATGATGTCAGACCGCGTGGCGGCGGCGTGGCAGGCATTGGCGCTGGTTTGGCAAGCTCGTCGAGATCATCCTGCAAACGCTTGCTCCTCACCCTCAGTCGCGGGGCAGCCGGTGCCTGCGCCGCCTGCGGCGGCAACCCATAGTTAGGATTCGCCTGCATCTCCAGGATTGAGTCGGCCACATCCCGTGGGTGAGCGACACCAGGCATGTGGACCGGCGAGCCGAGCGGACGCACGAGCAGATCGCCAATGCCAAAGAAGACATACAGCGGCGAGGGTCGCTCTACCACCACCTGCGTGACGCTCTTGATGGGAACCTCCTCACTCAACCGGTTGAAGAATCCCCTGAAGGCGATTGCGCGCTGATCGGTGAGGACATAGATGCGGAAGAACCAGTTCCAGAAGTCGGTCACTGCCCAGCGCAATGTGAGAAGCGCCAGCACGATAATGCCGACGATCTGCAGCGTCCGCCCAACCTGACTCTGCTCGCCAATCCAGTAGTGCAGCGCGACCAGCACGAGCATGCCGAGCATCAGCGGCGCACCTGTCGCCAGCAAAAACAACTTGGACTGCCTCTTGATCCAGACCACCCGCTCCCCAGGGTTCTGCCCCCGGAAACCTAATGGACGTGCGGGCTGGTAGACCATCGGTTGCGTGCGCGGGACGACCCGCGCCCGGCCGCGCCAGCTCGGCGGACGCTGCGGCTGCTGTGCCGGTGGCTGATTGGGCGGTTGTGCGCTCATGTTTCCACCCTCACGACATTCTCACTACTGTCGAATCCCTCCATGCATAGCGATAAGACGCTACTTACCTTTATCATCTTTGCCTTTGCTGGCCTGGCTGGTGACAAAGAGGACGCCGAGCAGGCCCACAAGGCCAAGCGCAAAGACCTCTGGGAGATAGTTCGCCATATCGAGTTGCCCAGGTGTATTGACAAGCAACTGTGTGCCAGGAAAAACATTCTGGCTGATATAATAGGCGATGGCTCCCCCGTTGACCGCGCCTGGAACTACGCCAGCAATGCGATGATTCGATGATTTCGGCGCGAGTCCATGGTTTGCGCTCGTGCGGTAGCCGAGCCATGTCATGAATCCAAAGAGCGCCATAGACACGGTGTGTTGCAGCCCAGTCGTGCAGACCGCCACGCGCGCTGCGTCGCCTGGTGGGTCCGCCAGCGTTGCGCTGGTGGTGATCCCGTGCGCGAAATAGGATGCAAGGAGAGTCGCGCCTCCAAGGTTGAGAAAAAAGAGCGTCCCAAGCACCATCGCGCAGGCGATCACCTCTTTGCCCCAGCCGCGCCTGAAGCCAGCTACCGCGCCCAGACCAACGGCAAAGAGCATGACTTGTGTTGGGGTGATACTCATAATACTTGCGCTCCTTCGACGCGCTGCCCCGTAATGCCATATGCAGGCACATCGGCTTCTTGGCACGGCGCGGCGTGACGCACCATCCACCGATTGCGTCGCTCGCGTCTAAACGCTCCGGTTGTCTTGCAAGTGTCGTACCAGGCGAAGGACGGAATGGGTCGAGCGGACGATTTAATAGTCCTTTATGACTGCTCGACCTGTATTCAAAGCAGGTAAGATGTATTTGCGTGGTATAATAACGAGGGATTTTTGCGTTCCGCGCCGAATATGCAGGATGCCGCAGGCACTGGACTCTTGGCGACGATTGCCGGTTCGTGCCCGCTGGCTCGGAATGAGATGTACGAGACATATGATGCATGTGCGTCTTCACCAAGACCTCTGCTCAAGCAATCTCCATCGTTCCCAATCATCTGTTTGATAACGCACTACACTGTTCTGTCGCGGGGAGGATATCGCTTTCATGGAGCTTGGAATCGTCAAGCCGGTAGGTATCGTCAATGAGATGACTGATGCCTACTTGGCCTATTCAATGAGTGTCATCGTCAGTCGGGCGCTGCCCGATGTCCGCGATGGCCTGAAGCCTGTACACCGGCGCGTGCTCTATGCAATGGATCAGATGGGCTTGCAGGCCAATCGTTCCTTCCGTAAGTCCGCTGGTGTCGTAGGCGAAGTGCTCAAGGAGTTCCATCCCCACGGCGATGCCTCGGTCTACGATACGCTCGTTCGTATGACGCAACCCTGGAACTTGCGTTATCCCTTAGCGTTGGGACAGGGAAACTGGGGTAGTCCCGACGACGATCCGGCTGCCGCCATGCGCTACACCGAGACAAAGATGTCGCAGATCGCCGCCGAGATGCTCGCCGACATCGACAGAGACACCGTCGATTTCGTCCCCACCTACGACGGCCACGCCGAAGAGCCGAGCGTGCTACCTGCGCGCCTGCCCAACTTGCTGCTCAACGGCTCTGCCGGCATCGCCGTCGGCATGGCAACCAACATCCCACCGCACAACCTGCGCGAAGTCTGTGACGGCATCGCCTATCTTATCGACCACGCCGACGCCACCATCGAAGACCTGAATCGCATCATTCGCGGCCCCGACTTCCCCACCGGTGGCATCATCCAGGGACGTGAGGGCATCCGCAACGCCTACACCACCGGTCGCGGGCGCATCGTTGTGCGTGCCAAAGCTCACACCGAGGAGACCGAGCGTGGCAAGGTCAGCATCATCGTCACCGAGCTGCCCTACCAGGTCAACAAAGCTGATCTCGTGCGCAAGATCAGTGAGTTGGCGCGCGACAAAAAGATCGACGGCATCACCGATGTGCGCGACGAGTCCGATCGTCAGGGTACGCGCGTGGTCATCGATCTGCGCCGCGATGCTCGTCATGTCAGTGTGCTCAATCAGCTCTTCAAATACACCTCGATGCAGGCCACATTCGGCGCCAATATGCTCGCCCTGGTCGATATGCAGCCGCGCACCCTGACGCTGAAGCAGATACTCCAGCACTACATCCATCACCGTGAGGTAGTCATCACACGGCGCACCCAGCACGATCTGGCCAAGGCCGAGGCGCGCAAGCACATCCTCGATGGCCTCACCATCGCACTTGATAATCTCGACGCCGTCATCGACACGATCCGCCGCTCGCAGAACCGTGAGACCGCCGCGAGCAACCTGCGCACGCGCTTCAAGCTGAGTGAAGAGCAAGCCAAGGCCATCCTCGACATGCAGCTCGGCCGTCTGGCCGCGCTAGAGCGCCGCAAGATCGTCGACGAATTGGCCGAGGTCAAGAAGAGCATCTCGCGCTTCCAGCAAATCCTGGCAAACATTGGCGAGGTCCGCGCCCTGATCAAGCAAGACCTGCTCGAGCTGAAAGAGAAGTACGGTGACCCGCGTCGCTCCGAGATCGTGGAGACCGAGGCATCCGACTTCACCGAGGAAGATCTCATCCCCAACGACGAGGTCGTGGTGACACTTACCTCCGGTGGCTACATCAAGCGCATCAACTCGACTGCCTACCGTGCCCAGCGGCGCGGCGGCAGGGGTTCCCGTGGCATGACCATCCACGAGGACGACGACGTAGCACATCTGCTGGTCGTCCATGCCCATGATTCGCTGCTCTTCTTCACGAATCGGGGCCGTGTCTTCCAGCTCAAAGCCTACGGCCTGCCCGATGTAGGCCGCGCGGCCAAGGGCGAGCATCTGCGCAACCTGATTGGCATCGACCAGGAGGAGTCAGTCACCGCTGTCGTCTGCGTCCCGAAGTTCGTCTCACGCGACTTCATGGTCGTAGCGACCAAGCGCGGCGAAGTCAAGAAAACGAGCCTCGATGAATTCGCCGTCGTGCGCAGCCTCGGCCTCATCGCGATGGACCTGGAGCCCGGTGACGAATTGATTGGCGCACGGCTCGTCGGCGCCAACGATCAAGTGCTGCTTGTCACAGAGCGCGGCCAATCGATCCGCTTCGAAGTGCAGGAACTGCGCGCCGCTTCCCGTACCAGCGGTGGCGTGCGTGGCATCCGCCTCGACGGACACGATAATGTCGTATCCCTCTGCGCAGCGGTGCCCAGCTCGGAGTTGCTCGTCGTCACGACCAATGGGTATGGCAAGCGCACCCCACTAGTGGAATACCCCACCCAGGGTCGCGGTGGCGGTGGCGTCATCACCGCTCGTCTCACCGACAAGACTGGCTCCATCGCTTCCGCTCGCATCCTCACCGAGGAGGATCGCGACCTGATGATCATCTCCGCCGGCGGCACCGTCATCCGCACCGATTGGCACTCGATTGCGCAATGCAGTCGCCCAACTCAAGGGGTGCGTCTGATGCACCTGACGGCTGGCGACAGGGTCGTCTCAATCGCGACTATCTTCGACGGCGACGACGATCTGACCGACGACTTTGATGAAGATGTGCTTGTCGGCGCTTCGGCCGATGCCGAGACGAACGACGCCTAATACCCTGGTAATCGCCGAGCCGCACGATATATCAATCAGGCGAATCGTGCGGAAAGCGCTCAGCTAGCACTCACGCTGCTCCACCTACCTGTTCGAACAGGTAGGTGGAGCAGCGTCTTTTGCATCAGGAGGTTTCGCCGAACCGGAATAAATATGCAAGGCGACCGGTACGCGAAAAAAGCTAGCGACCATACACGTACGCACGCCCCATGATTTCTGTCCTTGCCATGAATATAAGTGTAATGATCCGCACAAATTTCTACGAATAACATTGACATGTTGTAATGACTCTGGCATAATGAAAGCGATCCAAATTCACTCGTGGTCGAAATTTGTCAATGACAATAATCGAAGAGAGACATTTCTATGCCAAGGGAAGGATTGACGGAGGCGCGGGACGAAAGCACATCTCAGGCATTTCCTCAGAAACTAAAGGAATTACGCGAGGAGAAGGGGCTGTCGCAAGTTGCCCTTGCTCAGCACCTCCAACGCTCACCTAGTCTGATCAGCTTGCTCGAAAGTGGAGGCAGGCATCCAACACGCGCCGTTATCCAGGAGCTGAGCGCTGCCCTTGGGCTCTCTGATGAGCAGAAGCTGCAACTGTTCAAGGCCGCCGGATATGGCGAAGATGCGATTAGCACAGCGCTCCAGGCGCTGGTAACGACCGTCGACCGCATTGCCCAACTCGATGACGCCGACCGCTCGTTGATGCTCGCCGACCTGAAGGTAGCACTTGCGTCGTGGCAACAGCTCGCCGAGGGCCGTAAGCTGTTGCGCGAGGGCGAAACCGAGCGCTCGCTCGAACACTTCCTGCGCATGGAGCACCATCGTGAATACTCACCTGCAGTCCGTGCCTATGTGCGAGTGAGTCTGTCAGATGTATCATTAAAACTCGGGCTGTGGCAACAGGCAAAGACCGCCATCGGGCGAGCCTTCAAAATCATTCAGCGCCTGCCGGACAATTGGGCCGTGCAGCTCCATGCCGAAGCATTGGCTGTCCAGGGAACCATCGCGCAGCGCGCGGGGCGCTACCAATCCGCCGAGCGCTTGTTTGAAGAGAGCCGCTCATCCTACAAGAAACTGCGCCACGGACCAGACGCTAATGATGCCGTGGCGCGCCAGGGAACAGGCAAATCGTATAAACGCCTGGCTGAGATCGAGCTGCTGAAAGGCGAGCCTCTCACTGCGTTGGACTATTGCGACCAGGCCGAAGCCAATCTGCGCGACATGCATCCCACATCCAGTCGCGATCTCTGGATGCGCCGCGTGCGCGAGTTGAAAGCCTGGGCCTATTCCAAGCTTGGCGACCTGCAACGGTCCATCGCGCTTCATGAGCAGGTCCGCGACGAGTCCGAGGCGGCTGGCGACATCGCTGGTGCCACGCGAGGCTGGCTCTACCTAGGTGATGACTACCTTCGTGCTGTTGAGCGTGCCGTACGAAGTGCGCAAAGCCAGCCCGAAGTCGTTACCCCAGAGCAGCGGCGTCATGCTATACTCGAGGTGTTACGCGACGATGCGCTTGCTTCATATCTCAAACAAGCTGAGAACTGTTACCAACAAGCAGAGGCAGGGTCCCGCAATATGCGTGGACAGGTACTGCTAGGCCGATGGTTGCGCGGCTGGGCGACCATCGAGCGCCTGCTCGCCGTGCTAAGCAATGGCGCCGCGAGAGAAGAGCGCTATGCCAGGGCGCGTGATCTGCTTGAGGAAGCCCTGCAGGAGGAGCGGCGCATCGAGCAAGGTCGCCGCATTCCCCTCATCTATGAGTCCCTCGCCGAATTGATATGGGATTGGGGCAAGCCAGACGCCCTCTGGTGTGAGCGTGTCGCGCGCCTATACGACTCTGCAGTGAAAGAATTAGCAAGCCCGCTGCTCTCCTCAAGTGACCCAGCCGGACAAGGGATATACGAGCGGGTACAAAACGCGCGCGAGCGCCTCAGCCACGTGCAAATCCCCGCCCAGCTATATAGCAGCCAGACCACTGCACCGCAGGCTCGATACAAGCAACATGATTGGCGCGACTGGTATGACCTGAGTGCATCTTCGCGGTGGCGTGAGTTGAGCCAGCAGCTGATCGACATCCTGTACAGGACACTCATCAACGACCATGCGCGTTATTACGCCGGATCAGATCAAAGTATAGGCTGGGTGAAGACCCTTGCCGAGTTTGAGTCGCAGCACGGAGACCGTATCCTGGCGCAGAATCGTCTCTCGCTCTCGCTCTCCCTTATCTCTCCCGGCTGGTATTCCACCGAAGCCGCACCCCAGCTCCGCAACCGCTACGATCTGTTACGGCAGCAACTTGACGATGCTTCGACAACGGCGAGCAGTCCACGAAATGTGCTCTGCCGCGACCTGTGTTACCGTCTCGCAGTGGAACAAGGTCTAGAGGATCGCGACACACACACGCTTTTCTTCGACCAGATCAAGCAGGCGCTCGACCTGCTGCAGACATATCCAGGACGATACGCGCTCGTGGCTTCTCCCTATTCGCTACCCGTCGGTTTCGCTACGAAAGGCAACCTTGTGCTGGTGGAAGTGTCATCGTCACTCGCCCGGCAATTCTTTGGCGACTCCGCGACAAACCTGGATGTCGAGCAAAACGCCTGCTATCGTATCGAGGGCAATCATGAGCTCAAACAGCGCCTCTCCCAGCTCTTTGACGACCTGGTCGAAGAAGCCCACAGGGGCGATCTGCATCAAGGCACAGCCAAATGGCTCGATGATCTGGTGCAAGCAGACGCAAGTCGGCGTGAGCAACCACCCGAGCTCTTGAACCGCATTAGCTTCTAAAGATGATAGAGCGTGCTTTTACGATGGGCACACATCAGTCGCGCCTGCTTCCATCCATCTCGATCTCACGGATCCTGATCCGCGCCGGATTCTTCAGGGCAAGCGCCTCGCTGCCATCGAGCACGCCAAGCGCATCGCGATACGCGCTCAGCGCTCTGGAGAACTTCCCCTGGCTGGCATATTCATCGCCAAGTGCGGTATGTGCCTGGGCGAGTAAGGTTTCATCGTCGAGACGTCTCGCAAGATGGATCACCGGTTCGATCTGCCTCTCGCGGATCTCGTCATATCCCAATAGACGGCTTGCCCGCGCGCCCAACAGTATCGTCAGCCCCAATCCCGCGTTATCGTCGACTATGTGGGCAAGCCTCTTGGCTGAGTCGAGATAGGGAAGCGCTTGTTTCTGGATGAGCGCTCTACTGCGTGTTCGGTCCGTCATGCTTTCTGCACGATCCAGCGCCGCCCCGGCAACCAGCACATGTGAGCGAATCCTTGACGGTGCGGATTGACGTGCATACCCTTCATTTGCGTGTAATGCAAGCTCAAGCGCATAATCGGGCTTCTTCCCCACACTGCACAGGAGCGATTGCGTCCAATCGAGTGTAGCCTTCTCCAATGCATGACTGCGCACGAGACGGAGCAGCGCTCGTCCCTGGTCAACCGCCTCCTGTGCGCCCGCATAATCCGCCTGATAGAAGGCATCTCCCGCAAGGCGCGCATAGACCTCCAAACGGACGGCAGGATCGATGACATCGCTGAGGGCTTTACCAGTATCTTCAGCATACTTACCCCAGGTGGAGAGGCAGGTGCGCAAGTCAGCAGCAGCCTCGCCTACCTTCAGCAGCCCGCGGAATACCGACGCGCGAAATATCAGAAGCTGGCAAGCATCGCCTGGTTCGTTGAGCGTGAGTGCCAGGTTGAGTGCCTGGTCGAGGGATGAATGTGCATCTTTATATCTACCGCCTGCCGCGTCACCCATGCCGAGCAGGTAGAAGAGATGTTCACGTTGATGAGCGCTCATCGGCGTATGGACGAGTCGTAAGAGGGCATCATGTGCTCGGAGGTATGCCGAGAGCTCTTTGGCGGAGGGGGCAAGGAGACGATGGATATCCTTGAATGCGCTAGCTACGCTAGCAGAATAGTTACGTTCTGTATGCCAAGACGGATTGTCCCATTGGGTGAGCGTGGAGCGAAAGGGCATAGAAGCCTCCTGGTGCTGCTAATAACATAACATAACGCGAAGTGGTATAGGTGCCGAATAGAGGTGAGGTAGGCGTACATCAATGAATACCCGAATGGAATGCGCAAATCGCCATCCTACACAAACCTTTTGAGTGAAAAGAAGTATAACACGGGGTTACGGAGGAAGCGAGTCATGCCTCCAGAGAAAGCGCAGCCCTGGCGAGCTCAAGCTCGCCAGAGTCGCGCTCTTACATCGATAGAGCGGGGGGCTGGTGAACGACCTTGACCTCACACATGCTTAGCAGGGGAGAATAAGTCCCCCACAAGTGAGGGTCATCAGCTCGTGCGAGGATGCGTGCCTCGGGAGGTAGTTGAGGAATGGCGCAAGCAGCGCGAAGCCGTTATGCTGCAGCGCAAGCAATGCAGGCGCGATTGCCACCAGCAGTGCCAGCATCAAGACAACATCCAGCGCAACGGCCAGGCCAACACGAAGCCAGGACAGTTGATGGCTGGGAACAGTTTGCTGTTGCTCCGCACTATAGCGTATCATCATGTACGTTCTCCTATGCTGTCCGAACGGCAAGAGCGTGCGAATGCACGTGACGTGTGAGAACTCAACAGGTGCGCCTGGAGCAAACCGTCGTTCCAGCGGCGATTAGCTCGCGAAGGCGCATCTCTTTTGCTTGGCAAGGTGGTTACCCCGCCCCGACAAGCATGTGACTCATGTGACTCATCTGCTCCTCGACATCGTGTGGCGTCACGACCCCTCGGAACCCTCTCAGCATGCGTTGCTCATTGGAAGTCACGTACCGAATATGCTGCTATACTCTCCATTGCTTCCTCATGTCCGCTCGCCGGCCGCCCCTGGTCCGAGCCTGACATGGCTCGCGATCGCTCGGCATGCGACCCGTCGTTTTCCATCTGGCACCCGCCGATGATGCCAGTGTTCAAATGTGGCGGCTGCTCTGACACCTCACGATAGTCAGGGCCACACAGACTACTTTCCGGCCGCATCCACCCCCAGCAGTACCGATAATCGAAACATACATTACTTGTTACTATTTGTCAATGACATGACAAAAACATAGAAGCTGGGAAAAACGAATGGTTGTAAGGTGCCCTTACAACCATTCGTTTTTCCCAGCTTCTATCGCTCGTCCGTCCCTGCATGCTGTTGTGGTGAATCACTGCTGCCACCACTGGTAAGCGCGCGAGCAGCAGCCTCACTTGCTGCCTGAATTTGCGCGAGCAGGTCGGCGATCTCCGCATCGATCTCGGCGATGCGCCGCTCTTGCTTACGCACTTCCTCCGCGACAGTGGTCTCATCTCCCGCGCTCACAAGTGCGCGACGTTGCGCCTCGAGCTCGGTGAGACGAGTGCGTGCGTCAGTGACTCCTCTGGTGACGACCAGCGCCTGCAATTCTCCGCTGGCGCGCTCACGCAGCATCCGCAAATGGCGCAGTGTGCCCTCTTGCTGTGCCAGCCGTTCCTCAACCTCGGCAAGACTGGAAAGCGCTCCGGCGACGCTCCCGTTATACTGCACGGTAAAATCCACGACGCGCGTGAGTTGTTTGCGCAGTTGGGCGATCGCTTCGCCCGTCTCGCGCTCGCGCCCGGTGATATCCGCCAGCAGAAGGCGCAACAGCGCGATACGCCGATCCATCTCCTGCATGAGCGCCTGCTCCTCTCTATGTCGCCTAATATCTCCCTATGCATACATAATGCCGCTTTGCGTGGCAGCCGCTATATGTGTTATTGTATGCTGGTATACACTGGGTGTTGCAGGTGTGGCGTGAAACAGAAGGTGTCGTATCACACTATGATTAGGCATGAAGTTATCCTCCGAATCAAGCTGGGAGTGAGCCGCGAAATCATCGATGAGACGCTGCGCGAAACCTACCGTCTCCTCATAAGCATCCCAGGTGTCGAACGCGTGCGCCATGGTGCCAACAATGCTCCATCCTATCGTCATGCATTGATCGTCGTGGATCTCACAGATGAAGATGCACTCCAGCGCTTCGGCCGGCATCCGCAGCATGCTCGTGCCGTACGCCTGGTCAGCCGCCTCGCCGAGTCCACCGCAGTCGGCAGCTACCCCATCGGCTCCGAGAAGCGTCGCGGCTAAGGATCCAGCCGGTGGTATTCTCTCGCCACCAACGTGACGACTCATCGTGACGGTGTCACGGTCATATGTGTCGCATGTCTCTGACACCGTCCTGTCACTTTATCCCCTACCCTACCCTATGCTGCCCCCACATAATGCCCCACCTCAGCGCGGCCCACATGTCGCATCGTATCAGGTTGCGCCATCCTTAACCAGCCCTCAACGCTGGCGCAACCATATCCCGAATGTCCATCGAGTACGCTACCCATATAGCCATATGGGCATGCCCATATGTGTGAAAAATCAACAATGGGGAAAGCGTACTCGTGACAGCTTCTCGCTCCTCTCATACAGATAGACCAGCTACAAACAGCTTGCCACGCGCGAGCGTCGTCATTCCAACATATAACCGCCGCGCTACGCTCGACCGTGTGCTATGTGGATTAAGCCGCCAGACCGTCGCGCCCGACACCTTCGAGGTGATCGTAGTGGCCGATGGCTGCACTGATGGCACTGATGACCTCTGCAGGCGCTTGGCTGGCGAGTTGCCGTTTCACCTGCGACTCTTCCAGCAAGCGAATGCGGGGCCAGCGGCGGCGCGTGACCGCGCGGTGCGTGAGGCACGCGGCTCGCTTATCGTCTTTGTCGATGACGATGTCGTTCCAGATGAGCACCTGATCGCGGTGCATTTGGCTGCGCATGGTCCAGACGGCGACGACACTGTGGTGGCAATGGGACCGCTGCTACCTCCGCTGGACCAGCGCCTCAATGTCTGGGGGGCCTGGGAGGAGCGTGCGCTCTGCGCTCAGTACGACGACATGGAGGCTGACCGTTGGCAGCCGACCTATCGTCAGTTCTACACCGGCAACGCTTCTCTGACGCGCCAGCTCATTCTTGATGCCGGCGGATTCAACGCGAGCTATCGGCGGGCGGAAGATGTCGAGTTGGGCCTCCGGCTCGCCGCCCGAGGATGTCACTTCGTGTTCTTGCCACAGGCGCGCGGCTGGCATTACGTGCACCGCTCCTTCGCAAGTTGGACCCACATGCCTATCGCATACGGCCAGGCATGCGTCGCGATGGGGCGAGCGCATCGCGTACATGAAGTTGCCCTCGCGGCGACAGAGTATTACGAACGCAACATCCTTGTACGAGCGATCACGACGCTTTGCCTCGGCTCTTCACCGCGCGTGAAGATCGCCACCAACATACTTGGCATTCTAGCCGTCGCGTCGTGGGCGTGTCACATGCCAATCGTCCCGTTTATGTGCTGCAGCCTAATCTATAACTTGCGGTACTACGTCGGAATGGCAGAGGAGTTGGGTGGCGCCAGCATGTTCTGGCAGTTGATCACCGCAGCTCGTGTAGTAGGAAAAACAAACAATGCGCCGCATGCACAGGAGCGGCAACATCGTGCATATCAGGCGCTGTTGCATGTAACGACTCAGTTGCTGGGCAACACGGAGCGGCTCGAACAAGTGGAAGTGGGAGCGAGCGGATGAACGGAGAGCAGCATCGAGTTGTGCGCAACATCATAGCACTGATGGTGAACCAGCTTGGCACGTGGACGGTGACGTTCGTGCTCACGCTGATAGTGCCCACATACCTCGGTTTGCATATTTTTGGCCTCTATAGCTTTGTCGGAACGTTTGTCGGTTTCTTCGCGCTCGGTATGAATCTAGGAACTGGCACCTACCTCACCTGGCGCATCGCTCGCGAGCCGCGAGAAGCAGGCAAGCTAACATTCAATACCCTGATGCTCCAGGTCCCTTTGGGCATTGCCGCTGGCGTGCTCGCCCTGACATTGATACCCTTGTTCGACAAGCATCCCGATGTCATGAAGCTCACGCTCCTGCTGCTCTTCTCCACGCTGCTCTCGGCACTGACCTCCACCTGCGTAGCCGCCATGAGCGGCTTGCAGCGCATGCGCACACCTGCCACGCTCAACGTGATTGGTTCGGCCCTGGGCGCCGCCCTGATTGTGCTCTGCGTGCAGTTGAACGCCGGCGTGCTCTCAATCGCTGCGGTCGGCTTGTTCTCACAACTCGTGACATTTACTGCTACATTGCTCTATACGCAGGTCAGAATCAAGATGCGCCCCCGGCTAAATGTCAGGCTATGGCCGAAGATTGTCGCGGGTGGCATGCCCTTTTTCCTCTGGTCCGTGGTCCTGCTGTGGTATTGGCAGATTGATATTCCACTGCTCAAAATACTCTGTGGTGCACATGGCGACGATGCCGTGGGCTGGTACGTCGCAGCCAACAAGATCATCGGGATACCGGTGTTCCTGCCCAACATCGTTGTGACCGCGTTATTGCCCGCGCTCTCACGAGAGCGTAGCGCCGACTCTCCCACATTCCGTGCGCTGGCCTCCCGTGGCATACGCCTTGTGGCCGCCGTCAATATCCCCGCCGCCGTCGGTATGACGATGCTTTCGAATAGCCTGACATCGCTGCTGCACTATCCACCTGCCTTTGACCGAGTGGCGCCGTTGATCGTCATCCTTTCATGGAATATGCCCCTGGTCGCCGTCGATATGGTGCTCGGAACGGTACTCGTTGCTCTTGGCCGGCAGAAAGCGTGGACACTCGTCGGTGTGATCGCCGCCGTTCTCAATCCGCTGGTCAACTTGTGGGCCATTCCCTACGCCGAGCGAATGTGGAGCAACGGCGCAATTGCGGCATCGCTGACGACGATTATGTCCGAGTTGATTATGTTTGCCGGAGCCATCTACCTCTGCCCCAAGACAATCTTTTCCAAAGGCGATATCTTCTACATCGTCCGCTGTCTCATGGCCGCGGCTTTGATGGTTCCCGCGATCTGGGGGCTCTCGTCACAGCAAAACGTTGGTGTACTGGCCGCTGTCGTATATGGACTCGTGCTCTATGTCATGGCGGCATATACGCTACAGATTGTGCGGAATGACGATCTGTCCAAGCTCTGGTCGGCTGTCAGTACCAAAGCAGGCATAGACTCCTCCGAGAACCTTCGCGGCCTACTCAAAGACGCCAGCCGGCCACTCGCATTCGCCGGGACGGCTATCTCACGTCCTCTCTCCCGCGTGGGAACAGCCGTCTCCCAGCCACTAGGCCGTGCCAGGCGGCGCATTACGGGAGCTATTGCGCATGCATCCTCCAGTGCCCAAGGCGATCGATTCACCCTATTCTCAGCTCTCCACGCACACGTGTTGGGCACTCCCAGTACAGACGAACATGCAGACAATGTGTACGGTTGGTCCGCTCCAGCTTCGCCGCCCTACACCGTGCAGGCGCACGGAGACGATAGCGCCGAACAGACCGCCGCTGCGGTTGCGGATCACGCGCATGCCCCAGAGATGGGTATGGCAGCACCAGCTCCTCTCCCAAGTGATCTGGTAACGGCGCCTCTCCCCCCTGAGCGACGAACTGCCATCAGGGCGCGCCATGCGCATGATGTGCCATGAAGATGCAACGCTCGCCCGTTGCTGCCATGGTAAGAGCAGCGCGCGAACACGCGTACTCTTCAGAGAAAAGGGAGGTGAGGCCGTGATGACAGTATGGCAGCTTATCGGTGAAGACATGTGTGCGTGGAAACGCATCGGCTTTCTTGGCGAACACGCCAAACACTCGCGCCTGCGTCTCGGTGAAGCCATCAAGCTATACTGGCGCTTTCCAGGTGTTCGTGCCACCGTCATCTACCGGCTGAGTCACGAAGCCGACCGGCGTCATATTCGCTTGTTGCCCATGCTTCTCACACACCACAACGTGCGTCACTACGGTTTCGATGTGGTACCCAGTATTCCCATTGGGCCGGGTCTGTACGTTCCCCACCCCGTCGGAACAGTCATCATGGCCCGATCAATCGGGCGCAACTGCCATATCATCAGCAGCGTCACGATTGGCATGAGAAACCGCTATGCGTTCCCTGCGATCGGCGATGATGTCACCATCGGTTGTGGCGCGCGCGTCCTCGGCGACATCACCATCGGAAGTAACGTCAATATCGGAGCAAACGCGGTCGTAATCGATGATATACCTGATAGCGCTACAGCCGTCGGCATTCCAGCGCGCATACTGCGCAAGCAAGCAACATCTGACTCCGAGCCTGGAGCTAGCGAGCGTGGCGAATCGGGCGACCTGTCGATACTTCTCAATGAAGATGCGCTGATGCGCTAACACAACGTGAAGACGTTGACGCCCTCATACGTTGCACCGTAGAGGGAACACCGAAAGGCGCTGTGTGTTATGTCCATCAAAGATCCGAAGCCAGTTGTGCTACTGGCGGAAACGGCTGACCGAAAACCCACTTCAGGGGGAGAGGCGCAGTTGCGCGCCGTTCTCCAGGGAGACGTTCGCCAGGCGCTTCCGCTGGCTCAGAAAATCGTCTCTTCTCTCATTGCTCGCTACTACCTGCGGCGTTGCACGAGACTAGGCCGCTGGGTGCGAGTGCAAGGGCGCCCGCTGGTGTGTAACAACGGCGTCATAGAGATCGGTGATCGTGTCATGATCATCTCGACGACCGTGCGCTCCGAGTTAGTGACGCAGCCCGGCGGCCGCCTCGAAATCGGCGAAGGATCATGGATTAATTACGGCGTCTCACTCTCGGCTCACCAGTCGGTGCGCATTGGCAATCGCTGCCTCATCGGGCCGTACACAAACATCCTGGACAACAACTATCACGACATTCTCGATCATTCGCGCACGCCTCCCTCTCGCCCCGTCGTCATCGGCGACGATGTATGGATCGGTGGTCGTGCCATCATCCTGCCGGGTGTGACCATCGGCGATCATGCCGTCATCGGAGCAGGCGCGGTGGTGATGGAAGATATACCCGCCCGCAGCATCGC
>DASVOW010001068.1:0-2415 GCA_036383155.1 Ktedonobacterales bacterium | reverse complement strand
CCATGCCGCTCCAGCACCATCATATCGTACTTCGCGTTGTGCCCGACCTTGCCCACGTTGGCATCTTCGAGGGCCGGTCGCAGCTTCTCGATCACCTGCGCGAGCGGCAATTGCCGCCCCGGATCCGCCCCATCCACTCCCGCTACATGACCCACCGGCACGTAATACGCCTCGCCCGGACCCAGCGAAAACGAGAGACCGACGATACCGGCGTGCATCTCGTCGACGTTATCAGTCTCCAGATCGAATGCGACCATATCGGCGTTCGACAGCGTGCGTGCCAGCACGTCGAGCGCTGCCGGCGTGTCGATGATCAGCGTATTGGTGCCGGTGTTCGGCACCGTAGTCGGCACCAGCGGACGAGGCGGCGCCGCGGCAAAGCGGCTCGTCGTAGGCAGCTCCGTCCCCTGCTCCGCCAGCGCCTGCAGATCGGCTTCCTCGAACAGGCTCAGCTGCGTGCTGCCGTCGCCGTCCCCGCTCTCCGGCGCCTCACGCGACGTCCTTCGCGTCCCGCCTTCTCGCCCCACATCGCTCGCAGCGCCCGCCGTCACCGGCGCGGCGGCTGCCGCCTGCGTGGCCTGCGCCTGCTGTGCATCCCCCCGCCGTGGCAGCTTGTCTACCAGACTATGGAACTCCAGCTCGCGGAAGAGCGCAAGCACCTTATCCGGGTCGTAGATCAGCGCGCGTGCCGCCTCCAGATCGAGCGTCACCGGTGCGTCGCGCACGATCGTGGCCAGCCATTTGCTCTGACGCGCCTGTTCGGCGTGCTCGCTGAGCGACGCCTTGACGCGGGGAGCCAGCTCGTCTACATGCTCCAGAATGCCTTCCAGCGTGCCGTACTGCTCGATCAGCTTCGTGGCGGTCTTCTGGCCAATACCCGGCACGCCCGGGATATTATCCGAGGTATCGCCCACCAGCGCCTTATAATCCACCAGCCGCGGCGGCTCGAAGCCATACCGCTGCATGACAGCCTCGCGGTCGAAGTATTCGAACTCCCCACGTCGCGGCGAGCGCGCAAATGTGACACGCACCCAATCGTCGATGAGCTGCAGTGTGTCGAGATCGCCCGTCGCGATCACCGTACGCACGTGCTGCTGCTTCGCCTGCAGTGAGAGCGTCCCCAGCAGATCATCCGCCTCAAACCCATCCAGCTCATAGATCGGCATATTGAAAGCCCGCACGATCTCGCGGACGCGTGGAAACTGTGCGCGCAGGTTATCGGGCAGCGGTGGCCGGTGCGCCTTGTACGGCTTATAGCTCGTATGGCGGAATGTCGGAGTAGGCCGGTCAAAGGTAACCGCCAGATATTCCGGGCGAATGATGCGCAACACGTCGAGCAGCATGCGTGTGAAGCCAAAAACGGCGTTCGTGACCTCGCCGCTGACGGTGCTGCTCATCTCCTCCGGGAACGCGTGGAACGAGCGGTGATAGAGCGCATGTCCGTCGATCAACACAAGTGTCGGCGCCGAGTTCGGGCCGTTCGTGCCATTCGCGTCTGTAGTCTGTGTCGCGCCGCTGTCAATGGTCGCGCTCATGCTCCACTCTCCCGCTCTAGCTGTTTGTCTGTATCATCTAGCACATTGCTTAGCATCTCGCTGCAAAATGTGTGTGCCGTTCTCTCTTATTCTCGCTTATCGGCTCGAATCCGGCAATCGTGAATCGCGCCCCCGCGGATCGCGCCATATTATAGTATACGCAGTCCACTTGACGGCGTGAGCCGCGTCGTGAGACAACAAGAGCATGAGTCAGGAAACATTCGCCAGCGCATTAGATGAGCAACAAGACGATGAAGCTCCCGGCGTGGAAGCAGCGTTGTTGCCCGATCAGCATGCGACCGTGCCCAGCGATATCCGCGAGATGCACCTGCCGCGCACCGACTGGTGGCGCTTGCGCTCGCTGCCCTGGGGAATCCCCCTGGAGGAGTGGCCAGGCCACGATGTCCAGATCCTGACGATCCGCCGTGGTGAGTCGCGCCATGAGGTCATCTTCGTAGAGGCGGGTGGACGGCGCTACGCCATCAAAGAGACAAGCCCATCCGCCGCCGAGAAAGAGATCACTGTCTTCCAGGAGCTCCAGCGCCGCCGCTGCCGCACCCTGGAGCCGGTTGGCTGGCTCGTCACGGGCGGCGAGCCCATCGCCATCGGCGCAGTCGCCGGGCAGCCGGTCTACATGTCCGGTGACACCGGCTACTGCATCACCCGCCTTGCCGAGCGTGTGCTGCCCCAATCGATCCTCTACCGCTACCCCTTCACCGACCAGAACAAGCGCCTGCTGTGGAATGCCATCGCCGAGTTGCTCTTCAACCTCCACGAGAGCGGCGTCTACTGGGGCGACCCCTCGCTGGCAAACATCCTGATGGACCTCAGCGGCCAGCGCCTCACCGCCGTCATGGCCGACGCAGAGACCGCCGATGTC
>DASVOW010001067.1:0-3444 GCA_036383155.1 Ktedonobacterales bacterium | reverse complement strand
GCTTCCAACTACCAGGAATTACAGTGTTGTGATTCTCAAAGCGGGACCCCACAAACATGAGCCTGGCGCTGAACCGATCATCTGGGAACATGGCCGGCGCAACTTCGCGCTCCGTGCGGATGGCGTGCTGGCGATTGTCTGTCCCGTGAATGACGGCAGCGAGGTTAGCGGCATTGGCATCTTCACCACTGGTGTCGAGGAGACGCGAGCAATCATGGATGACGACCCAGGCGTCAAGGCGGGCGTCTTCGTGTACGAGATCCATCCATGCCGGAGCTTTCCTGGCAGTTGTTTACCGGGGTGAAGGGCCGGCGTGGATCTCTCCGAACGATGGGCTTCTCTACTGATGGTGCGGCTACAATAGCTACGTTGGATATCTCGTCCTGGCCATGCAGGCGGAGACGCACCTATGGACACGCGACTGCTCGCATTTGTTGGGCTGGCGGCCTTGCTCACGATCACTCCGGGCGCGGATATGGCGGTCGTCACCAAGGTGGCATTAGAGCAGAACCGGCAAGCAGCTTTACGCACGACGGTGGGTATTGTTACCGGGCTGATGCTGTGGGCGACCGCCTCGGCTGTGGGTTTGGCGGCGATCCTGACCGCGTCGGCTACAGCGTTCACGATCATCAAATTTGCCGGCGCGGCGTATTTGTTGTGGCTGGGCATTCAGAGCATATGGCCGAAGCGACGGCAGCAAGAGGCTACATCGTCGCCACCACCAAGCGGTGACGTGCATGGCGCGCTCGACAGCCAGGCGCGCCAGTCCCCGTTCCGGCGCGGGCTGCTCTCCAACCTGCTCAATCCGAAGGTCGGAATCTTCTATACAACATTTCTGCCGCAGTTCATCGCCCCTGGGCAGCCTGTGCTTGCCATGTCGCTGCTGCTGGCTGCCATTCACGGCGTCATGGGGCTCATCTGGCTGTCATGGTATGCGTTTATGGTGGCGAAAGCTGGAGATGTGCTGCGCCGCCCGTCGATTAAGCGACTGCTGGACCGTGTGACGGGCGTTGTCTTGATTGCTTTTGGTTTGCGTCTCGCGGTCGAGCGCCGCTAACAACGGCATTGCACGCCTTTGTTGCCAGGTAGCGACAAGGAACGCTTTATCTGGTTGCATGTTATCCGCTTTTGTGTCACACTGCTTTTACCTTACGGGCAGCGCGTGCGGGCATACGAGACTTTAGCCCGGCGGCGTTCCCGCGGCACACATGCCTTGCGCACTCCGGCATCAGGCGCCCGGCGCGCGAGGCGAGCAGCAGTAGTGCGTACATGAGTAGGAGGTATGTCATGCGACCTTTGACCCGGCAGTGGCTTGGCATGGCGGCGCTGGCGCTCGCCTTGCTCATCGCGGGATGTAGCGGCACCAGCGGGACGTCATCCACAGGGCAAGGCCCCTCGGCCACTGGCACGAAGCCGGCCAACAAGGGGCATGCCCTCGCCACAGGTATCAACACCGTGTCCTTCACCGCATCCGGCGGGCTCACAGGCTCGATCACGCTGAGCACGGATCTCAACACGCACCCTCTCGACCTGCTCTCCTATCACCTGGCGAAAGAGCAGCTCTTTTACATTGATCTGACGGACCAGTCGGGAAAGGACCGGCAGCAGTTCATCCTCGATTTCACCGGCTACACTGGTCCGGGGACGTATACCGTTACGCCGTCAAAGGCAGGCGACGCGGCGGATGAGGCGATACATTTCGAGCTCATCGAGCCTGGAGCGAGCACCGGCAATAATCTCTGGCTCATCGACAAGTCGGTGCAGGGAAGCTGCACGGTGACGATCAGCAGCGTGACGCCCGTGGGTTTCCCCGACAAAGCTCCGCTGGGACGTAGCTCGCGCCCTACCTCAGGGTTTAGCGAGGTGCTGGGCACGATTGCCTGCCCGTCCGTTCCCGTCTACCTCGCCGATGGGACAAAGCCGCTCACTGTCAGCGATGGGAAGTTCGACGTCGTGATGGCTGAGCAGCAATAGGCGACGCCTGCCTATGCGGGATACGCTCCCTGCTGGCGCGCCGCGCGTAGCATGGCTTCTATGCTGCGGTCTACATCCTCCTCGGTGGTAGCCCAGGAGGAGACGCTGATGCGCATAGCGGTGTGGCCCTGCCAGCGCGTGATGCCGCACCAGCAGGTGCCGTCCTCCTGGATGGCCGTGATGACGCGCTGTGTCGTCTCGGCGTCGCCGAAGGAGACCAGCACCTGATTGAGGATGACATCATTGAGTATGGTGTAGCCCGCCGCACTGAGCCGCTCGGCGAAACGGGTGGCGTAGCGACAGGTGCGCTCGATGAGATCGGCCAACCCCGAGCGGCCAAGGGTGCGTAGTGCTGCCCACACCTCGACGCCACGCGCGCGACGTGACAGCTCCGGCGTGTAGCTCGAGGGGTCACGCTGTGCACCGGTGGGGAGGTAGGCTGCCGTCACCGCCATTGCCGCACGTAGCGCCTCGGGGTCGCGCACGAAGACGAGGCCGCTATCGTAGGGGGTATTCAGCCACTTGTGCGCGTCGGTAGCCCACGAGTCGGCCCCGTCGAACCCTTCCAGCAGGTGGCGGCGGGCGGGCGCGGCGGCGGCCCACAGGCCGAATGCGCCGTCTACATGCACCCATGCCCCGGCGGCTTTCGCTCGCGGGATGATCGCGCCGGCCGGATCGAAGGCGCCAGTGTTGACGTTGCCCGCCTGCAGACAGACGATGGTGGGGCCTGAGATTGCGGGGAACTGGTCGGCGCGCATACGGCCCTGCCCATCCACCGGCACCTTGACGACGCGATTGCGCCCGAAGCCTGCCATGCCGAGCGACTTGAAGAGCGTCGTGTGCGCCTCCTCACTCACTACGACCGTGATGGGTGGCGCGCCAAACATCCCGTCGGCTTCGACATCCCACCCTGCATGGGCGAGCACCTGATGACGGGCGGCGAGGAGCGCGCTGAAGTTGGCGGTGGTCGCGGCTGTCACGAAGCCCACGCCGCTCTGCGGTGGCAGGCGCAGGATGTCGAGCAGCCAGCCGATGGCGATATCTTCGAGCTTCGCCGTTCCTGGCGTTACCGCGACGAGGCTGCTGTTCTGGTCCCACGCGGTGGCCAGCCAGTTGGCGGCGACGGTGGCGGGGAGCGCTCCGCCGATGACAAAGCCGAAGAAGCGGCGGCCAGCCATCGCCATCGTCGCGGGGGAGCCGATGGCATCGAGCTCGGCGAGCATCTCAGCTGGGTCGGTTGGGCCGTCGGGCAGCGGCTGCTCTAATGTGGCGAGGCACGCCACCGCTTCGGGTGTGGGGGCGACGCTCCGATCGTCGAGTTCTTCGAGGTAGCGGGCTGCGCGTTCGGCGGCGTCGAGTAGGAGCGTGCGCACAGTTTGGCCTCCCAGGCGTGTATCAGCCATCGATGTCTTCGTAATGGTGGACGACGACGGGCTCCACGAAGAGGCCGTTGATGTGGCTGCGGTACTC
>DASVOW010001066.1:0-1832 GCA_036383155.1 Ktedonobacterales bacterium | reverse complement strand
GGTTGTGCTGCAGCCGCTTGGCATTTCAGAGAGCGGAAGCGCCGAGCGGCGGATGAAGTGGCTGGTGAGTGGGGGTATCGCTCTGCTGTTGGTTGCGGTGGCGGTGGCGCTGCTGGCGCAGGTGGTGAGCCTGGGGGCGGGGTCGCCATTTGCTCCAAGCGCGAGCGAGATCGCGGGAGATGCGCTGGCATCAGGCTTCGGGCGCGTGCTCAGCCAGCAACTGGGGGCTGCGCTGCTGCTCTGGGTGCTCGTGGGCATCGCAGAGAGCCTGAAGGCGGGTGAGGAGGAAAAGGCACAAGCGGGGAAGGCTAGGAGTGGCGGCAGAGGTGAGCGCGTTGCGCTGATGGCGGCAGTGGTCGTGGGGGTGGCGCTTGCAATTGTCGACGGCGAGGCGAGCCACGCGGTCAACGTCGAGCCGTTGTGGTTTGGGTTGGCAGTGAATGCGCTGCACGTCGCCGCGATGGGTCTGTGGGCCGGTGGGCTGCTGGCGCTGCTCGCGGTGTGGAATACGAAGGAGCTTCGCGAGCGGCGTGGCGCGGTGATCGCGCGCTTCGGCCGGATAGCAGTCAGTGCGGTTGTGATGCTGGGCGTGACGGGAGTGGTGCTGGCGTGGGAACAGGTCCAGCGCCCGATCAATGTGGTTGCTACGCCGTATGGAAGGACGCTGGTGGCGAAGGTGCTGGTGCTGGCGGGCGTGCTGACCGCGGCATTCGTCGCCACGCGGGCGCGGGCGGACAATCAGCGCTTTCGGTGGTGGGCGCTGGAGGCGGCGGGGGTGGCTGTCGTGCTGGCGCTGGCAGGATTGCTGGCGTCGCTAGCGCCTCCGGTGTGATGGATGACGTTACCAAAGGTTGACTGGCTCTTGTGGGGGAAAATCGCAGGGACGGCGGGCAGCAAGACTACGATGTGCCTCACGGCAGTTTGTGAGACCGGTAGCATGGTGGCTGACCGCGTGAAGGGGCGACGGTGATACTTGCCTCGACCTCAATGGAGCATGCTCATCAGCATAGCTGATGGCCATGATAGCGGTAATCGATTGGACGTATGGATGGAGCAACCTTATACTCCACTTGTCTGGCGATATGACGACGTATCTCTATCAGAAGAACAGCGAGAGGAGCCTATGCTACCGCCTCCAGAACATCCCGTCGCCGCGGTGACCCACCCTGATCCGTATCCATATTATGCGGATCTAGTGGCAAACAGGCCCATCTATCGAGACGAAACAGCGGGGATGTGGATTGCTTCAAGCGCAGCTATGGTCACAGCCGTCTTGGCAAGCGATCTGTGCCGGGTGCGCCCACCAACGGAGCAGGTTCCGAGAGCACTGGTGGGGTCATCCGCTGGTGATATCTTTCGCCATCTGGTGCGAATGAATGACGGGCAAGGGCATGGTCCTATGCGCGAGGCGGTGTCCAGCGCGTTACAGGCTATCGACGCGGAGCAGATCGCGGCAGAGAGCGACACCGCGGCAAGGCTGCTGATAGATGAGCTTGAACCGCAGGCTCACCCTAGCCGCCTGACAGATTTTGCATTCCAATTGCCTGTATATGTCGTCGCGAGTCTGCTTGGAATCTCGCAAGAGCGGTTGCCGCGGGTGGCAGTGTGGACGAGCGAGTTTGTGCGCTGTTTGGCGCCGACAAGCAGCCCTGAGCAGATAGAGCAGGGCAAGAGAGCGGCTAGCCACTTGCTGGAGATGTTGGAAGCTCTGCTAGACGCGCCTGAGGCTGCGCCGGGGCCGGGCCTGGCGAGCATCCTGGCGAGAGAGTCACAGCGAGTGGGGTATGCAGATAGGGAAGCGATCGCAGCCAATAGCGTAGGCCTTCTTTCGC
>DASVOW010001065.1:0-2292 GCA_036383155.1 Ktedonobacterales bacterium | reverse complement strand
GGCAAGCCAGTCATCAAGAAAATGACCTGGGAATAATGATCTGGCTTTAAAGAAACTTTTCGACGTTTTTCTGTTTTCCGGGCTGCTTTCCGTACGCATGGAAAGCAGCCCGGCTTAGGTTTTGAGGAAGAGGTTCTCCAGCGAACGCAGTCAGTTCAAATTCTGGGAGTTCCCAAACCACCGTGACGCCATGCTACATGCGTGTATTAAAGAGGTTGCCGGTGCCATCGCATTATATGAGGTTGCCGGTGCCATCGCATTAATCGCATTATACGTAGAATGAAGCCTTCGGTGCACCAGAAGCGCTTCGCTTGGCTAGACCCGTCGGAAAGGTTTTGCGATCAACGGCCAGGAGGATCGAGATAGCCGATGAGTGATAAGAGCATGCAGACACGCCCCGCAGTGGTGCAAGCGTTCGTACCAGGCGCTCGAGCGCACGATCAGGTGTTCGGTGACATGACGTTCTGGGCGCGCTCGGCTGGGGACCTGATCGCACCGACAGGGCGAATTGTGGCTTGTGATCCGCTCTACTGTATCGGCGCTCCAGCGTTCGTGCGCGAGGTGCCGCCGGGCAGGTATCCGGTGCTCCTCGCGCTGGCTCAGTTTACCCAAGATGGCGACGAGCGGACCGCCGCCGCCATGCTGCGCCTGCGCGACGTGACACCGGTGCATTGGGAGCTAGCCACGATGGCCTACGAGCCCGGAGAGGGCGAGATAGACGGCGCTCCTATCGCCGACAACACCTATTGTGTGGACTCAGCACTCGGCGGATTCATGGATGAAGTCGCGATCCGGGCGCTACAGCAGCAGATCGCAGCCGAAGACGACGAAGACTACCTTCCTGGGCTCCTGGAAGCCCTGGATTGGACTGGAAGCGCCGAGTGGTTTGACATCCCCTTGGATGAGGACACCGGGGCGAACATGCTCCTCTTCGCCTCCGGCTGGGGAGATGGTACATATTCCTCCTACTGGGGCTACGCTGCCGATGATAGCCCTGTCTGCCTGCTCACAGACTTCGGTGTCGTTGATGACGCCGATTTCCTCACCGTCGCACCCCCTGACCTGTAGCCACCGCTCCATCTCGTCCGTCTTTCACATAAGCACACTGTAGCAGAGCACCGTGCACGTCCGCACAACCTCTGATGGCCCCGTCCGTAGAAAAGTGGATGCCATTTCAGAGCCTTGTGTAGTTTCCAGATGCCATGTTCAGCACACGCTTGGCGTACTCTGTCGCGCTGCCTCATAAAGGCCGCCAGCCCGCATGCCAAGCGGCCTGAAGCCGTACCATGTGAATTGACACTTCACGCGCTCTCGGCTATACTGCGCCTGAATATCGTCTTCATTTACTAAGAGGTACGATGCCTGCACGGCATGGCAACGCCGCCGTCGGCTCGTTCCTCCCTGGGCCGGCATGTAGGGAGCGCTCGAAGACCGCCGACATCCAGGACGAATAGCGAGGGGAACGTCCTTCATGCGCCGTCAACCTATACTTATGCTCCTCTTCATTCTGGTGTTGGGAGTAGGAGCCTTCTACGTCGATTTTGGCCTGTTCAAGCACAATGGCATCTACATCGGCAGCTACCAAAACGACCTCAGCATCAAGCAGGGCCTCGACCTCAAGGGTGGCATCCAGGTCGTCATGGAGGCGAAGTGCCCCTCCGATGACCCGAAATGCGACATCTCCAAGTCGATGCCCGGCGTCATCAGCAACATCAACACCCGCGTCAGCCGCGGCCTCGGCCTCAACGACGCCGTCGTGCGCCAGCAGGGCGATAGACGCATCCTCGTCCAGTTGCCCGGCCTGACCAACGATAAAGATGCGCTCGACCTCATCGGCAAGACCGGCGACATGCGCATCATCGACACCGGCGGCACACCGCTCCAGGTTGGCCAGGATGTCTCGCAGCAAATGTGTACGACCAAGTGCGGACAGCCAGGGCAGGGTCAGTACAAGGTCGTCTTCACCGGCAAGCAACTCGATAGCAACGCCATCAGCGCCGGGCTCGATCAGCAGAGCGGCCAGCCGATCGTCACCTTCGCCTTCTCCGGCGACGCCAAGAATAAGTTCGGTGACTACACCAAGGCCAACATCGGTAAATATCTGACTATCGCCCTCGATGGCCAAGTTATCGAGTCCGCGACGATCCAGAGTGAGATCGACAGCTCCGGCCAGATCACGGGCCTTCCCTCAGTCCAAGCCGCGCAAGATCTCGCCACGAAGCTCAAGTACGGCGCGCTGCCGCTGCCGCTCAGTGTCGCCAGTGAGAGCCAGCTCGCCCCGACCCTCGGCCA
>DASVOW010001064.1:0-10175 GCA_036383155.1 Ktedonobacterales bacterium | reverse complement strand
AGCTCGAATTCTCGCGGCGTTAGCTCGATGACCCGATCTCCGCGCATTACCTCGCGGCTCTCGCGGTCCAGCGACACATCCTGAAACGCCAGCAGCCGATCGACGTTCTTGCCGCGCCGTCGCAGGACCGCGCGCACCCGCGCCATCAGCTCTTTGAAGGCGAACGGCTTGGTGACGTAATCGTCCGCGCCGGTATCGAGCCCGGCCACGCGGTCGTCCACTGTTTCACGCGCCGTGAGCATGATGATGCCGACATCCTCGATGCGCCGGAGCCGCCGCGCCACGTCGAGTCCGTTCAACTCCGGCAGCATCACGTCGAGGATCACGATGTCGGGGTGCTCTGCTTTTGCCATGCGGAGCGCCTCGCTTCCCGTCATCGCGACGTGGGTATCGAAACCCTCATACTCGAAGCCCATGCGCAGGAACTCCACGATATGCGGCTCATCGTCAACGATGAGCACCGAGGGGCGTTGCGCCGGATCAGATTGTGCCTTGCCCATCGCCTGCATCGCCTCAGCTACTCCTCCCACAGCACGCCGTCACGCTGTGATGCGCCGGCTCTCGCGCCCAGCTAACATAACTATATGACATGGCAGCATGACATGGCGGCCGAAGGTTGGCCGCCATGCCTGCATACATCTATATTAACGCCGCGCTACTGGCGACGCGACGGTCTCGCGTTGCTTGGCTGGCTCGTCCTGCCCGAGCAGGCGTATCGCGGTCAGAATGCCGACCGGCACGATGCTGCAAATATAGAGTCCCCAGCCCCACCACGTCAGCGTATCAGTGCCGGTGAAGATGCCGTGAACGGTTGCCAGGGCGTATACGACCAGGGTGAGCACATGCAGGCGCCGCCAGACCTGATAGCCGATGAGGGGGCGTATCCACGTGCTGATGCCGATAGCAATGCCAAGGTACAGGCCGACGATGCCGAGCGCCATCCAGAATGGGCGATAGTGACTCGCCAGCGGCACTAGAATCTCCGACAGCCCGAAGTGTGTGTAGGGGTCCACCGCTACGGCCAGCACATGCACGCCCAGAAACACTGTGCTCAGTAGGGTGAGATAGTTGTGCCATTCACTGTTGATCAACCGCGGCCAGCGCGGCGACTGATATTTCAAGGAGAGCGCAAGCCCGACGATCACGGCTGCCGTGAGCAACACATAGGCCGTCAATCCGCCGGCGCGTGCCACTTCCCATGTCACTGTTTCCCAGACTGTCATGCTAGTCGCCCTTCATGTATTGCACCGGCCAGGAGCCGGTCGGTACCCATGATCCATCGCGCCTGACGAACAAGCCGGCGACGCCATACTCCGCCAGCAGGGCTGTACCTTCCTGTATGCCCGCGACGAACGCCGCCTTCGCGGCCACCTCGGCTAGCTCGCAGCGCGCGGCTACGACGGTCACCGACCATAATTCGTTGCGCACAGGCTCGCCGGTCGAGGGATCGATCAGGTGGTGGCGCGGCTCGGTGCCTTGACGCCAGTGACGGCGCCCGATGCCGGATGTCGCCATCGCGCCGTGGTGCAGTGGGATCGTCCAGCTTGTGTCCTTGCCCTCAATGGCAATCGGCCAGGAGTCGCCGCCATCGTCTCTGGCGGGCGGCTGGCCCAGCACGGCGAGATCGCCGCCCGCGTTGACCAGCGCCGACCGGATGCCCATCTGCCGCACGCGCACCATGGCCGCATCTACCGCCATGCCCTTGGCAATGCCGCCGAAGTCCAGGCCGACCCCGGGCGGCAGTGTCACGCGCGTGCGCGAGCGCTCGATCACAATGTCGCGCCAGCCGCCGCCCACTCGCACCGGATGGCTGGGGACAGGCTGCGCATCTGGCAGCGCCTCGAAGGTGCGATCATAGCCTAGGTGAACGATCTGTTCCCGCAGTGTCGGGTCGTAGCGGCCATGCGTGACGTGCGCCGCGATCAGCGCGTTGCTCAGCACGCCGAAGAGCAGTGGGCTTACGACGATGGACTCTCCAGCATGCCGGTTCACATGCGAAAGCTCACTATCGGGGAGAAAGCGGCTCAAGGCTTGCTCCCAGGTGGTGAACACGTCGCGCACGGCTTGCGCCGCATCTGGGGCGCCACGCTCGGGCAGCAAGAGCGAGATATCCGTCCCCATCGCGCGAAACTCGGTGCGTGCCAGGCCGGGCGGTGTGGCAAACTCGACTACAGCATGTGTGCTCATTTCTGACCTGGCCTGACTACGAGGTCCGCGACCCCGAAACGGGCGACGATGAGCCATTGGAGCCGAAGCCGGAGCCGCCAGGCTGCCCGAAGTAGCTGCCGCTCTGAGTTCCCGACTGGTCATCACCAGAGTTGACCGACGAGTTACCGTTGTCAGAGTTCCCGGTCGATTGCGTGCTCGCGGAGACGACGTTGTGTGTCGCGACTAAGCCACCGAGCGTCAGGAAGCCCGCCAGCGACAGTCCGAGCGTCCACTTCTTGACGCGCGCTGCCAGCGACAGTGTCTGCGCCTTCGCCATCCGTGGCGCTGCTGCTGTGGCGCGCTTTGCGACGGGAGGATGCGCGCGTGCTTGTGCCTGTAGCGGCTGCTGTGGCGCGTATGGGTATGCTGGGTATGCTGGGTATGCTGGCGGGTATGCCGGGCGCACCGGCTGCCCTTGTTGCTGCGGATATGGTGGGTATGCCGGATACGTTGGATAGATCGGCTGCCGTGGCTGTACGTGTTGGCCCGTTGGTCGTGGCGCGCTTCCGCCGTATGCAGGCTCATTTCCGCAGGGAACCGCGCTTGGTGCAGTTTCCATTTATGTGTGTCCCCTCTTTTCACGCGACTGCTTACGCTCGCATGCATCGGCGGTGATGGTGATCATGTGAAGCACATTTCATTGTCTTCACTGACCATCATAAGAGGGGAAGTTGAAGGGTCAAAGTGGGGATGCTGAAGGAATGCTGAATCGGGGCAGCGCACTGATCAGGATTGGTCGGGCGCTCCCGTTTGGCGCACGATGTCGCGGTCGCGCGCATCGGCCACGGGCAGCTTTGGAAAGAGCCTGTGCGCCTGCGCATTAACCGCCAGCACCACTCCCAGCCGAAACAAGTAACTGCTTGTAGGCTCCTGTTTTGCAGCGGTGAGCCCGCGCTGATATGTCAGGTAGCAGCCATCCGCTGGCTGAGGAGACATATATACTCCCATCGAGAAGGTGTTGTATGCGCCAGTCGGGTTCAAGTCCAGATAGAGGCTATTGACGAAAAATTGCCCAAGGTTGCAGAGTGAATTGCCCAAATCTTGATCAATGCGGTGGGCTGTCCACTGTTGATGCTCCCACAGCACCGCGACGTGGGCGTTATAGTCGGTCGGGCTCGTGCCCGCCACTTGCCCGGGTGCAAGAGGAACCACTGGTGCCTCCGCGACCATGTTGCCATTCGCCAGCGTATAGCGCCAGGCGAGCATTGCTGCCACGGACAGAGGCCAGTCAGAGAGATTCCCATCCACTGAGAATACATCCGCACACATATCCGCGCAGGCAGGCACGCCATATATAGTGGGAGACCCCATGCCGTCAGCTACACCCACAAGTGCCGTGTGTGTCACACGAAGCGTGGCCGTCAGCGGCTGGGCTGCCACGGCTATCCCTCCATTCGCCAGCGCATAGCGTTCGCCGGGCGCCACGTAAGTGTGAAACGTCGTATCCCCATGCAGCGCCACATCAACCGCCGTCGATAATGCCGCCCGTTGGTCGGCTGGCAGCCGATCCGGCGTCGCTCCCAGGTCGATTTCGCGTGCAAGGCCACGCACATCCTGCGGCACAGGATCGAAGAGCAAGCTCGATGTACTAACCTGCGGGCAGGTATCCGTGGGCGCTGCGGGAGCGCTGATCGTGCAGCGCAGCGTTGGAAACGGCGCCGCCTGATACTCTAGTGTGTGGCTGCCACGCGCGATGCGTACCGGGAGGTATTGTCCCTGCTGCACCACAAATGTTTGGATCCGGCCGTCCACGCGCAAGCTTCCCCAGGGCACGGAGTAGATTGGATAGAACTTATCCATGCCCAGCGTCAGGGGAAGCGTCGGCGTTGGTGTCACGATACCAAACATACTCTCAACGATGGCGGGCGTTCCAGGGCTGCGCGCCAGCACCAGCGCCAACATTGACAAGACGCTTACACCCACGACGACTGCCCGAATCAGCCGCCAGTACGATGTTCCACGCGTGCCAGCGCGAGGCGCAGGCGGGGCGACAGGTACAGCCCCTACTTCATCAGCATGAGGATCGTCATACCCTTCTTCCTCTGGTGCACCGTTCCGCCGCGTCGCCTCACGCAACGAGCTGACTTCAAGCTCGAAAACCTCGAAATCGTCCATGAACGAATCCCCCGTATTTTTACGCGCAGTCCGTGTAGCAACATCTCGACGCTGCTGGTCAGTATAAGACTGCTCGTTAGGTGTGTCAATGCGCCGGACCGAGGGGATATCCGCTCATCACGACTCGTCGCCACGTACCAGCGAAATGGCGACGCCAATAGCCGCGATGGCCGCGCAGACGAGGAACGTGGCACGGAAGCTCGTCACGACTGTTTGTTGCAGGGAGGCGACCTGCTGGGCAGGCAGTGGGTGGTGTTGCATGCTTGCGAGCATCTGCCCGGCTTGCGCTCCGCCAAGTCCGGTGAAGATGGCGCCTGCCAGCGCCACACTGAGGCTCTGCCCAATGACTCGCCCCGTCGCCAAGAAGCCGGACGCCACGCCGCGCCGGCTCTCGGGGGCCGAGCCGATCAGGGCGCTATTATTGGGCGATTGGAAGAGCCCCTGCCCGACACCGGTGATGGCGAGCCGCCAGCTGATATCGAAGACAGAATTATGCACGCCGAGCCGGCTGATCAAGATCAGGCCGATGCAGGCGAGACTCATCCCGGCAGCGGCAAGCCAGCGTGTGCCTATGCGGTCGGCAAGTGTGCCGCTGAGCGGCGCGACGACGGCGATGGCGAGCGGCAGCGGCGTTAGCAACAAGCCTGCCTGGAGCGTGGAGAACTGGCGCAGCTCTTCCAGATAGAACGGCATGAGAAAACTGACGGCGAAAAGCGCCAGGAAGCTCAGCACCAGACTGACGTTGGCCGAGGCGAATACGCGATTGCGCAGCAGTGACAAGTCGACGATCGGATCGGGGACACGCGTCTCTACGAAGACAAATGCCACCAGCGCCACCACCGCCAGGGCGAGCAGCCCTATCAGCGGCGGTGAACCCCAGCCGATTTCCGTGCCGAACGAGAGCCCTAGCGTGAGCGAGGCCAGCCCGACGGCGAGCAGCGCGGCTCCGGCGGGATCGAAGCGTCCGTGCCCGCGACGGATGGGCTCGGTGAGGATGCGCAACGTCAGAATGAAGCCGACGATGCCAATAGGGACGTTGACGTAGAAGATCGAGCGCCAGGAAAAACTCTCGGTGAGGATACCACCAATCGTCGGGCCGGCACTGACTCCCAGCGCCACTATCACGGCGTTCAAGCCGAGGGCACGACCGCGTTCTTCCCTTGGGAAAGCGGCGGTAACCATCGCCGGACTGACGGCAAAGAGCATCGCGCCGCCCAACCCCTGAAAGCCACGCGCGGCGATCAGGAAGCCAAGAGAAGGCGCGGCGCCGCAGAGCGCAGACCCAATCGTGAAGGTCGCCAGCCCCGCTGCCCAGATGGGCTTGCGCCCGATGATATCTGCCAACCGCCCAATGGAGAGCAGCACCGACGCGATCACGACCAGATACGAAATGATGACCCATTCGATGGCACCGCTCAACGGCACTCCGAAGTAACGCGCGATAGCCGGCAGGCTGATGTTGACGATGGATGAGTCGAGCGTGGACATGAAGACGCCGGTGGCGACGATGCCAAAGACGGCCCATTTGTTGGCGCGCTCACCGCCTGCGTCACCCTGACGTTGCCCTGGTGGCGCCTCGACGCGTTGGCCTGAAGTGTCGGGGTATGGGTGTTGCCTGTCCTCTTTGCCGGGATCGTTCTGTTCGTGCTGTTCGCGGTCTGTTTCGCGTCTTAGCATCTCTTCCGCCTATTCCTCCGTGTGTCTTGGGGATAGATACCCTCCTATCTGTCGCTATCCACCCCCCCACAACTACCTAGACCATAGGGCATTTCGCAAAGTCTGTGCTATACTTGCCGATTGAAACGTCTGCTAGTCGCATGATGACTGGATGCGATTTCGAGGAGGCACAAGCGATGCGTGCGCGCAAGCAGCAACAATACAACGGTGGCTGGGACGATGAGGAGTCTTACGGCGACGCCTCGGAAGCATATTATGACGACGACCAGGGCGGTGACTATGAGAGTGAGGGCGAGTGGTACCCCTCCGATGAGGAGCGCGGCTTGATGCTGCAACCCGAACATTCGCTCGTCGGGATCTCCAACACGGTCACCCACCATGGCGTGCCGCTGCTCTCCTATACGCGCACGATGAATCGCTTCTATACCAGCCGCAAGCAGCAGCTTAGCCTGGGGCGCTACAAGTGCGAGGTCTGTGGCGAGCGCATTGGCTTGTGGGCCTGGGTGACCGACAATGGCACACGCACCCACGATGGTTGCTATGAGCGCCTCGCCTGGACCTGGACTAATCTTTACGCCCAGCAGCAGCGCCTTGCCTCAGAGGGCAACCTCGAATAGTCGTGCACGCCTAGCCAGCGCATCCGTTACGCGCATCGCTTTCCAGCGGATTGTCGCATTGGGCGTGTATGAGCGCTCAGGCGATAGGCGGGGTATGGTTGCGCCGCCTCTCTGCCTCCGTATGTGGCTGCCACACGCTAACCTTCCCGCACGCGCCGTTTCGTGATATACTTTGTGCCGTTAATTTGCATGAAATGAGTGGGCCAGCCCCGCACGCTCCCCGCAACATCGCAATGGCGGCATGTTGGCATGACGGCGAGGCGGCTGACGGGCGGGCATCCCACATTGCGAGGCTCCCACGCATGTTCAAGAAAGTGCTCATCGCCAATCGTGGCGAAATTGCGCTCCGTGTTATCCGCGCCTGCCGCGAGCTTGGCATTGAGACCGTGCTTGCGTACTCTGAGGCCGATCGCGACTCCCTCCCGGCACGCATGGCCGACTCGCGCATTTGCATCGGCCCCGGCCCGAGCAGCAAGAGTTACCTCAATATCCCGAATCTCATCAGCGCCGCGCTGCTGACTGGATGCGAAGCGATCCACCCCGGCTATGGCTTCCTCTCTGAGAACCCCAGCTTCGCCGAAATCTGCACTGACGTGGGCCTTGTCTTCATTGGCCCGCCCCCCGCAGCCATGGTGCAGATGGGCGACAAAGTGCAGGCGCGCATCGCGATGTCTAGAGCGGGCTTGCCGATGTTGCCGGGAACCGATGTGCTGCGCACCGTCGGCGAGGGCGAAGAAGCAGCACACCGCATCGGTTTTCCGCTGATGCTCAAGGCTGCGGCTGGCGGCGGCGGTCGGGGCATCCGATTGGTGCGCCGGGCGGAAGAGTTTACCCACGTCTTCACCACGGCGCAGAGCGAGGTGCGCGAAGCCTTCCACGACGATGGGCTCTACGTCGAGAAATATCTGGGTCGCGCCAAGCATGTCGAGGTGCAGGTGCTCTGCGACAACTACGGCAACGGCGTCTACCTTGGCGAGCGCAACTGCTCTGTGCAGCGCCGCCACCAAAAGCTGGTGGAGGAGTCGCCCAGCCCGGGCCTGCCCGACGAGATTCGCCGTGATATGGGCCAGCGCGCCATCGAAGCGGTGCTCGCCATCGGCTACCGGGGCGTCGGCACGCTGGAGTTCCTCGTCGACGAAGACAACAAGTACTACTTCATGGAGATGAATACCCGCCTTCAGGTGGAGCATCCCGTGACAGAATGGGTCACCGGTATCGATCTGGTACAGGCACAGTTGCGCGTGGCGGCGGGCGAGCGCCTCTGGCTGAGCCAGCGCGATGTCCAGACGCGAGGACATGCCATCGAGTTCCGTATTACCGCCGAGGATCCCACGCACGATTTCCGGCCACAGACCGGCACGGTGGAGGAGTATCTGCCGCCGGGTGGGCCTGGAGTGCGCATGGACTCGCATATGTATCGCGGCTACGACATCCCGCCGCACTACGATTCGCTGCTGGCAAAGCTGATCGTCTGGGCGCCGACACGCGACGAGGCTATTGCTCGTGGGCGTCGAGCACTCAATGAGACTGTGCTTGACGGGGTGCCGACGACGATCCCCTTCCACCTGCATCTGCTGGAGAATGATACATTCCAGCGTGGCGAAACCTACACCAATTTTCTCGCGGAGCATGGCGCGGATCTGGCAGTCAAAGCGCACTAAGGCACTGAGCGTTTTTTCTCGGAGATGTGGTACGGTTCGTAATAAGAGATCCTAGAGGCGATAGAGTACATTGCCGTGGCGCGCACGTGATGCTCGCTCGCCACGTGCTTGAGAGAGGTGCGAGATGACGAAGCGTGTAGTGGTGACCGGCATTGGACTGGTCACGCCGCTGGGCAATGACACGCCCACCACATGGCGAGCATTGTGTGAGGGGCGCTCCGGCACCGGCCCCATCACCTACTTCGACGCCTCCAACCAGGATGTGCGCATCGCCGCCCAGACCAAGGACTTCGATCCGACGCCGTATATGGACCGCAAAGAGATCCGCCGCAACGACCGCTTCGTGCATTATGCGATGGCGGCGACACGCCTGGCGATGACTGATGCGGACTTCACCATTAGCGAGGAGAACGCGGACGATGTCGGCGTGATCATCGGCTCCGGCATCGGCGGCCTCAATTCCTGCCACGAGCAGTTCAAGATACTGTTCGACCGCGGCCCGGATCGCGTCAGCCCGTTCTTCATCACACAGTTCATCAGCGATATCGCGCCCGGCTACGTCTCGATGCAGGTGGGCGCTCGCGGCCCAAACTTCTCCACGGTCTCGGCCTGCGCCACTGGCGCCAACGCTATCGGAGAGGCGGCGGAGATGATCCGACGGGGCGATGCCGTGGCTATGATCGCCGGCGGCGCGGAATGCTGCATCACGCCCATCGCCATCGCGGCATTCGGCAACATGCATGCGCTTTCGCGGAATAACGACGACGCCGAGCATGCCAGCCGGCCTTTCGATGCCGAGCGCGACGGATTCGTCATGGGTGAGGGGTCGGGCATCCTCATACTCGAAGACGAAGAATACGCTCGCAAGCGAGGCGCGCGCGTCTATGCCGAGCTGGCCGGCTATGCCTCCACCGCCGACGCATATCACGTCACCGAGCCCGCCCCCGAAGGGGCAGGACTGGGGCGCGCAATCCGCCGCGCACTGGAAAAATCAGGCATTGCCCTGGATGAGGTGGATTACATCAACGCGCATGGCACCGGCACCGTCTATAACGACCGAAACGAGACAGCGGCCATGAAGACTGTCTTTGGTGACCATGCACGCAAGCTCGCCGTCAGCTCCACCAAGTCGATGATTGGGCATACGCTTGGGGCGGCAGGTGGCATCGAGGCGGGGGTGTCGGCGCTCACCGTCTACCATGGGGTCATCACGCCGACGATCAACCTGACACACCCTGACCCGGCCTGCGATCTCGATTACGTGCCAAATGCGGCACGCGAGGCGAAGGTCAATGTGGCTCTTTCGAATTCGATGGGCTTTGGTGGTCACAATGCGGTGCTGGCCTTCCGCCGCTATGTGAGGTAGCGCCAAGGAGTCGATAGAGATAGATTGCCAGGCAATGTGGACGCGGTGGGGACAACGAGGAATGAGAGAGAAGTTGATGGCGGATACGGAGCGACAGCAACTGGTCTGGCGTGTCAAGGCGCTGGCTGAGGCGATAGAAGGTAGCGATGTCGGCGAGCTAGACCTGACCGAAGACGGGGTGCGCATCTTGATCAAGCGACGCCAGGAGCCGGTCGTGCTCCCGGCGTCTACGGAGGTGCGCGCACCTGCGCGCCGCGCTACGGCACGTCATCGCGCGCATGCCAACGGCGCGGCACCTGCATCAAGCGTGAATGGCGCGGCAGCGCCTGAGCCAGGTGTAGCGGTGGTTGCGCCGCTCACCGGCGTCTTCTATTCCGCGCCCTCGCCCAATTCTCCACGGTTCGTTCAGGTTGGCGACCCGATTCAGCCGGGGCAGGTGGTCTGCATCGTCGAGGCGATGAAAGTCTTCAATGAGATCAAAGCTGAGGTCAGCGGCACCGTGACGGCGGTTCTGCCGAAAGATGGTCAGCT
>DASVOW010001063.1:0-5350 GCA_036383155.1 Ktedonobacterales bacterium | reverse complement strand
TCGTGTCGGTGGGGTGGGTGAGTGGCTGGAGGCGTGCGGCTTTGCCGTTTTTGCCGATTTCGTTGCCGGAATGTTTGCCGATGGTATTGCCGGAGAGATTGCCGGAGGTATGGTGACGGGCGTGAGAGCGTGGCGGCAGGGGTGCGGTGGTGGGGTGACAGTACGTTGGGTGATGCCGGTTTTGCAGGCAATCCCGATTGGATGACATGGGCATGCGGCGAATCCTTTCGTGTGGAGTTGTCTCAGCTAGTAAGGGCGAAACGCAGGTCATCGGGCAATACTTGCTCTGAGCATTATAGAACATTTATTCTCATTTGTCAAGGGTGATGATGAGTTGTAGTGCAAGGTAGTGAGCGGGTGAATCCGCCGCTGGGGACGACCGCGAGTGCCGCAAAGGCCCCTACGGGTGAGTCCTGGGTAGGGGAAAGCAGTGGCTGAAAGGTGGAGGCACGCACGGACGCACGCATAGCCTCACCTCTAGCGCACAGATCGGGCGCGATCCTCGCGGTCAGGAGCGGACGGAGTCGGCTCACCAGTCCATGAGACTGTGGGCGCATCGGCCAATAGCCGCCAACGATCTTCTCGCACCTGACTTTTCTCCCTATGTCACAGACGGCGGGGCTGTCTCGTCACAGGTCTCGGAGACAGACTTTGGAATCAGGAAGGTGATAGTTATGCGAGTGTTCGTGGCAGGCGGGACCGGGGTCATTGGGCGGCGGCTGGTGCCGCAGCTCGTGGCTCGGGGCCATCAGGTGACGGCTACGACGGCGAGCGCGGGCAAGTTGGGCTTGCTGGAGCAGCTAGGCGCAGAGGGCGTGATGATGAACGGGCTGGATGCGGTGTCGGTCGGTGAGGCGGTGGCCAAGGCCCGGCCGGACGCGATCGTGCACCAGATGACCGCACTTGGCGGCAAGTCCGATATGAAGCACTTCGACCGCTGGGGCGCCACCACCATCCGGCTGCGCACCGAGGGGACGGACCACCTGCTGGCCGCCGCCGAGGCGGCCGGCGTATCCCATTTCGTCGCCCAGAGCTACGCCGGCTGGAACGGCATTCGCCAGGGCGGATGGGTGAAGAGTGAGGCGGACCCGCTAGATATGGAGGAGGGGACGGCGGCGCATGTGGTGATGGAGGCGATCCGCTACCTCGAAGACGTGGTCCTCAAGGCTGGTGGCGCGGCCCTGCGTTACGGCTGGCTCTACGAGCCGGGCGCCACCAGCCTTGACGAACTGGTCCAAGTCGTGCGCAAGCGGCAATTCCCGCTCGTTGGGGGTGGCACCGGCTACTGCTCGTGGGTGCATGTCGACGACGCGGCGCGCGCTACCGTCCTGGCTGTGGAGCAAAAGGCGAAGGGCGTGTTCAACATCGTCGACGACGAACCGGCCCCAGCCAGCGAGTGGCTGCCGTATCTGGCAGCGTGCGCGGGCGCAAAGCCCCCGATGCGGGTCCCCGCGTGGCTGGCCCGACCGCTGGCGGGGCAAGTGGCGGTGATAATGATGACCGAGGGGCGCGGCTTCTCCAACGCCAAGGCCAAGCGGGAGCTCGGCTGGGAGCTGCGCTACCCCTCGTGGCGCAAGGGCTTTAAGGAGGGACTGGCGTGACAAGGGCTGAGGAGTTCGAGGATCTGCGGCCGCTGCTGTTCGCGATCGCCTACCGGATACTGGGTAGTGTGAGCGAGGCCGAGGATGCGGTCCAGGAGACCTGGCTGCGCCTGGAGGCGTCCCCGACACAACCCTCGTCGACCAAGGCCTTCCTCTCGGCCACGGTGACCCGGATCTCGATCGACGTGCTGCGCTCGGCCCGCTTCCGGCGGGAGGCGTACGTCGGGCCGTGGTTCCCCGAGCCGCTGCTGACCGACCCCTACGAGGACCCGGAGCGGTCGGCGGAGCTGGCCGACTCGATGTCGATGGCGGCGCTGCTCCTGCTCGAGCGGCTCAGCCCGCTGGAGCGGGCGGTCTTCGTGCTGCGAGAGGTGTTTGGGTTCGGCTTCCCGGAGATCGCGTCGGCAGTGGGGCGCTCGGAGGCGACGTGTCGCCAGTTGGCGGTGCGGGCGCGCCGCCACATGGACGCGGGCCAGCCCCGGTTTGAGGCCGACCGAAGGGAGCGCGAGGAACTCGCCGAGCGATTCTTCGACGCCTTCAGGGAAGGGGATGTCGACGGGCTGCGAGAGCTGCTCGCCGCCGACGCTCAGATGGTTGGCGATGGTGGCGGAAAGGCTCCGCAATGGGCCGGGGGGATGCCCATTGTCGGCGTCGAGAATGTGGTCAGGGTGCTCGCCGCGTTCGCCACACCGTTCGTCCGGATCGGCGGCGGCGTGGAGCCGCACGCGGTGAACGGCCAGCCGGGCGCGATCTTCCGCGATCGGGACGGCAAGGTCATCAACACCTGGGCGCTCGACATCCTCGACGGGCGGATCCAGACGATCCGCTCGGTGCTCAACCCCGACAAGCTCGGGCACGTGGGTCCGGTGGCGGATGCCTGGGCAGTCATCCGCGAGGCGAATCAGGCTCGCCTGCCTACGGATTGACGGCTTGGGCACGAGTGCAGACGCTTCCAGGGGCTCCTCGCGCCGCGACGCACGCGCACCGCGTGCAGCACGTAGCAGGTTCAGGCAGACTCGCGCCACCACCCTCGTCAGCCATCCGCCCAGAACTGCTCCGCCAGCCAGTGGTGAGTATGCATGTCACAATTTCTCGTTTCGTTTCGTCTTGGTCGTGGCGAAGGACCCCTGGCCGATGTGATGTGCGAGGGAGACGCACTCCCGCTGCTCGCGCTGGCTGGGCGCCCCGCCAAGATCAACCCGAAAAGGCAAACAACGGATGAGGTCCTCGTCTGGATGTGAAGGCATCCTGATGAGGTGACGAGATCCACAGGAGAGAAGAAACCATGACAGTCGAAGACAACAAGAAAAACGATGAAGTAGCAATCCAAAGACTGCTGGACGATGGGATCAGATCGCTTCGTAACAAGGACATCGAAGGCGTCATGGCTAGTTACGCACAGGACGTCGTGACGTTCGACATCGTGCCCCCGCTGCAATATCTGGGAGCAGACGCATTGAGGAAGCTGTGGGAAGAGGTATTCTCGTTTTTGCAGGCTCCGATAGGCTATGAACTTCACGACCTCAGCATCACGGTGGGCGATGACGTTGCATTCACCCACAGCCTCAACCGGATGAGCGGAACCGCGAACAATGGGCAGAAGATCGATTACTGGCTGCGTTGGACCGCTTGCTTCCGTAAGATCAACGGCAAGTGGCTGATCGTGCATCATCAGAACTCGGTGCCTGTCGATATGATGCATGGCAAAGCGGCGCTGGACCTCAAGCCATAGCCATTGCATAGCATGTGGCGGCAACAGCCTAATCGTCCGCTCGGGCGTCGTGCAAGCATACGAATTCGCACGACGCCTCTGTATCAAGACCCATTTACGTTGAAAGGACCTACCTCTACTATGGCTTCCGCAGTCCCCGATCAGGAATTCGCACAGCTGGCCTCCGAGGACCAGATCGCAAGAACAGTGCAGGCGCTGAACGCTCACGGCATCCGAACGGTGGTTGTAGAGACCGGCGAGGAGGCAAGAAGTCGGGTGCTGGATCTGATCCCCGACGGCTCCGAGGTGTATAATTCTCCCTCCCGTTCTCTGGAAAGTATCGGTCTGGAGGAGGATATTCTGCACGCCACGCGGTTTGTGTCAGTGCGGGTTCGAGGGCAGGCGCTCGACTTCGCGACCCAGCGGCGTGAGATACAGCGGTTGATCGCCAGCCCGGATGTGTTGGTGGGCAGTGTGCAGGCGATCACTGAAGGTGGCCAGGTGCTCCTCGCGTCCGCTTCGGGCGGCCAGCTGACCCCGGCGGCGGCGGGAGCCGGCATGGTTCTCTGGGTGGTGGGCAGCCAGAAGCTGGTGCACACCCTCGAGGAGGGGCAGCGGCGGATCGAGGCGTATTGCTTGCCCATAGAGGATGAGCGCGCCCGGAAGGTGTATGGACAGGGCAGCGTGATCAATAAGCTCCTCATCGTGAATGGGGAGCACGTGCCGGGCCGCATCACCATCGTGCTGGTCAAGCAGGTGCTCGGGGTCTAGGCAGACCTGCGTGCATGACACTGGAGCGACGATACACGGGGACAGGGACGCCTATGGTAGTTGCCATTTGTGGCGTTCCTTGATCCTTGGGTGAGGCTCTTCGTCACACCTGAGCACTAGCCTCTTCCAAGGCGCTCTTGAGCTTGGAGCGCACCTCTAACTGGGGTAAAAGAAAACACGTGATTGGGGATCGGATGGAGCTGATCTATTATTGCTCTTCCTGCTCCCCCGCCTGCGTAGCAATGAACTCCTGGGAGCGTTGGACTGCTCGCGAGAGATAATCCGCGATGGTCGCCAGTTGCTCGTCAGTGTAGATTTCGAGCAGCTCGCGAAAGGCCTCTTGCAAGGAATGAAACACCTGATCGAGTTCCGCAAGCCGTTGCTGGTTGGGCTCCACAATGACCCGGCGCCGGTCATGGGGGTCGCGGACGCGTCGCACCATTCCCTTGTTTTCGAGCCGATCAATCAAGCTGGTAACCGAAGGGGTGGTCAAGCCGGTGTGAGACGCAATCTCACCCGCTGTGAGGGGGCCTTGCTGATCGAGCAGAGAAAGCGTCTTCTCTTCGGTCGCTCCTAATCCCACACGCTCAGCTATGCTGGCGTGGAAAAAGATGGCCAAAGTGCTACTTTCACGGCTGGCCTGAAGTACAGCTTCGACGAGGCGCTCCCGCTGCGACGGATGACTTGACAAGATTGTTCCTCTGCCCTATTATCTAGACAAAACTAATATCTAGATTCAACTAGATATTAGTTTTGTCTCTTTTATTTTAGCACATGGCGGGTTCGCCAGAGCGTGACGTTCGTGTTGGGAATGACGAACACCCGGCGTCTTGCAGAAAGGATCAACAAGTGATGAGGGAGATGCGGCAACCAGCGACGGAACAGCATGCCTTCGCAGTTCTGCGAGCCTCTAAGGTCGCGCTGCTCACAACATTTCGTCGCAATGGTCAGGGTGTGGAGACTCCGGTCGGGATCAGGCTTGCAGATGGGAAAGTCTACTTTACCACGTGGTCAACGACCGGAAAGGTCAAACGGCTTGCCCGCAATCCACGGGTGACGCTGGCTCCATTCACTAAGATGGGGATGCGCGTGATTGGTCCCACAGTCGAAGGTACGGCTCGTCGCCTGGAGGAAGCGGAGGTGGAAAAGCTGTCGGCCATCTTCAAGCCAAGCCTCTGGGACCGGATGTGGAACTGGATCTATCAGTTGCGCGGATGGCAGGCGATCCATTATGAGGTGTCGCCAACCGCCGCCTGACTCCTCACCA
>DASVOW010001062.1:0-1984 GCA_036383155.1 Ktedonobacterales bacterium | reverse complement strand
CGTCTGAGCAGATCCGCCGCCTCCTCCTCCGAGACACCCTGCAGCGCATCCGTCGCCTCGTCCGGCTCCATCTCCTCCAGTACGTCGGCCGCCCGTTCCGGATCCATCGCCCGGAGGATCTGCGCCTGCCGCTCGTCTTCCAATTCTTCCAGCGTATCGGCGGCGCGCTCGTCGTCCACCCCCTGCAGCAGTTCCGCGCCCTGTTGCGGCGTCAGTTGCTCGATCAACTCAGCCAGATCCGAGGGATGCAGCAGCGCCAGTCGGTCGCGTGGCACGCGCAGCCGCAGCGCGCCCTCCTCGCCCGCGCCCGCCTCCGCCACCGGCACCACCATTGCCCAATCGATCATCGGCGCCTTGGCGCCCGGCTCGCGGCCCACCAGCGCCGCGACACGCTGGCTCAGCCTGCCCGCCCCCAGCCGTCGCACCAGCGCGCTCGCGCTCACGTCCACCGCGAGCAGCCGCCACGAGCCATTGCGCTCCGCCAGATCCAGGTCGTTGATGCGCACGACCCGCCGCCCCTCCACATCCACCACCTGCCGGTCAAAGAGCCCGCCCCGCAGCACGATCTCGCCATCGCGCTTGGCGAACCGTTGCAGGTTGACTGCCGGCGTCTTCAATTGTGCCCCGCGCACCCCCAGGCTTTTCACCTTATCCCACGGGATGAACACGTCGCGGCTGCCTCGCGGACCCTTCAGCCGGGCCACCAGGCCGATCACCGGCGGATAGAGGTCCACCATCGGCATCGGATTCTCGTCAGACGTCGGCACGCGCACCACCAGATCCTGCAGCCGCGCCACCTCATCTCCATTCGGATCGCGAATCGGCTTGTCGAGCAATTCCATCAGCGCTGGCATGGCTTTCCCTCCTTCCCTCACTACGGCAACTGCACGCCGAACATCGACAATATGCTCGTCACGATCATGATCACCGACAGCACGCTCAACACGCCCGCCGTGCCCCAGGCCACAACGTTTTGCCACGGCTTATTGACATACTTGCCCATGATCTCGCGCTTGTTGACCAGCTTGATGATGAACACCAGCAAGATCGGCAGCAGCATGCCATTGATCACCTGCGCAATGATGATCACCGAGATCAACTGCAAGCCAGGAATTAGCGCCACCAGCGCGCCAAAGGCCAGCATTCCCGTGAAGAGTCCATGAAAGATCGGCGCCTCACGGAAGCTATGCGACACCCCACGCTCAAAGCCAAACGACTCGCAAACCGCATACGCCGTCGCCAGCGGCAACACCGCCGCCGCCAGCAGCGACGCCCCCAGCAGCCCAATGCCAAAGAGCAGCGGTGCATATCTGCCAAGGAACGGCTCCAGCGCCAGTGCGGCCTGCTTCGCATCGGTGATCTGCACGCCGGCTCCCCCGCTGTGGGCATACACCGTCGCCGCCGTCGCAATCACGATCGAGGCGACCACCACCGCGGCAAAGATCGAGCCAAAATACGTCTCGTTGCGCTCCGCCGCGTAGTGCTCCATATCCACGCCCTTCTCCGCCACGCTCGACTGAATGTAGAGCTGCATGTAGGGCGTGATCGTCGTCCCCACCGTGCCGACGATCAATAGAAAGAATGTCGCGGTAAGATGCACCGTCGGCACCACCGCATGCAGCGCCACTGCGCTCCAGTCCGGCTTCGCCATGATCGCCGCGATGGGATACGTTAAGAAGGCCAGCGACATCACCAGAAAGACCTTCTCCACCTTGTCATACGACCCGCGTGTGATCAGCAGCCACACGCCCACAGCGGCCAGCGGCACCGTCACATACTTCGAGATGCCGAGTAACTCCCCCGCGGCTGCGATGCCGGCAAACTCTGAAATTGTCACCAGCGCGTTGGCGAGCAGCAGCGTCAGCATAGCAAACGCCGCCCCGCGTACGCCGAAATGCTCGCGGATCAGGTCGGACAGTCCCTTGCCCGCCGCCGCCCCCATGCGTGCGCACATCTCTTGCACCACGCACAGACTCAGCGTCAC
>DASVOW010001061.1:0-7516 GCA_036383155.1 Ktedonobacterales bacterium | reverse complement strand
ATACCCCCGCGCATCTTGATGGCAAACAATCCTGCTGTTCCATCGTCGAGTGCTCCCGTCAGCACGACCCCCACCGCGCGCCGTCCATACGTCTGTGCCGCCGAGCGGAACAGCGGATCGACCGCTGGTCTATGTCGGTTCTCGCGTGGCCCTCGCACCACGCGCATGCGGTCGCGCTCCACCAGCAGGTGATAGTCAGGAGGCGCCACATAGATATGGCCGTGGCTGATCGCCGCACCGTCCGCCGCGTGCTCTGCTGGCAGCGGACAATGGCGCGCGAGAATTCGCGGTAAGGCGCTCGGCGTATGTGCAGGAGTGTGCACCACTACGAAGACCGCCGCCGGCAGGTCCTCCGGCAAACCGCTCACAAGACGTGTCAGTGTTTCCACTCCACCGCTCGACGCACCGATCACGATGATGTCATGGTGAGGCACTGTTCCTCCCGACGGACTTTCTCCGTCCCAGATCGTCGGCGCTACACACTCCCCACGTCGCAATCATGCGCATTGCCTTATGTCCCTGCATTGATTGTATGGGTATGTCGCCTTTATGTAGCCTTCGATGCATATCGCGTGCCTGCGTCCAAAGCACTACTTGCCACACCTCTGCTATCCGCCGCACGAGTACGAACCCGTGTGATACACTTTCAGATGACATTGCATGCGGTATACAAAGACATATTGGTACAAGGAGTGACAGCCAAACCCTCGGCTCTCTTGGCTGCCCTCTCCTCATCATCGACTCCTCCTATCGTCTACGTCACCATTTTCGCCGGCTCGCTTTCAATTGTCCGGCGGAATGAAGGGCTGTGGCAGATAGATGAAGCAATGAGATGCAGCAGCCGGACCTGACAGAGGAACACGGGACTGGGAGAGTGGGGAGGCATTCCCATGGCCGAGACCAACACTCGTTCGTTCACCCATTTGATAGCAATCGGTTCCTCCGCTGGCGGCATCGAGGCGCTTTCCACACTCGTCTCGGGCCTTCCGTCTGATTTCAGTGCGCCGGTTGTCATTGCGCAGCACCTGGATCCCAGACGCATCAGCCATCTCGGCGAAATTCTTGCCCGCCGCACTACCCTGCCCGTGCGCACCATTACGGATACTGGCACGCAGTCCCTTGAGCCGGGCGCCATCTATGTTGTGCCGTCTAATCGCGACGTCTTCATAGCCGACACCAGGCTCGAATTACGCCCCGAGAGTAGGCATCCTGCACCCTCCGTCGATCTCCTCCTCACCAGCGCTGCCGCTGCCTACGGCGAGCGTCTCATCGCTGTCATTCTCACCGGCAGTGGCACGGATGGTGCCGCCGGCGCTCGTGTTGTTAAGAAGGCCGGCGGCACTGTCATCGTCCAGAATCCCGATACTGCCGCCTATCCCAGCATGCCTATGGCACTTGCGCCTACCACAGTGGATATCATTGCCAACCTCGACCGCATCGGCTCGATCCTGCGCGATCTGCTCGCCGGTATCGAGGCGCCGGCACAGCCAGCCGAGAAGGAACAGTTCGATGATTTCCTGCGCATGATCCGCGAGCGCTTCGACATTGACTTCACCACCTACAAGACACCAACCATCCTGCGCAGGCTTCAGCGGCGTATCCTCGCCACCGATTCAGTGGACCTCAAAGGCTACATCAACTACCTTAAGCTCCATCCTCAAGAGTATCAGCATCTCATCAACGCGTTCCTGATCAAAGTCACTGACTTCTTCCGCGATCCTGAGCTCTATACCTACCTGCGCGAGCAGGTGCTGCCCAATCTCATCGACTATGCCCGCAAGAACGGCAACGAGTTGCGCATCTGGTCTGCCGGCTGTGCCACTGGTGAGGAGGCCTACTCGCTGGCCATTCTCGTGGCCGAGGCGCTCGGCAGTGAGCTAGACCAGTACAATATCCGCATCTTCGCCACTGATGTCGATGCCGAAGCTATCGCCTTCGCTCGCCGCGGCATGTATCCCGCCTCCGCTCTCACGAGCCTCCCCGAAGACCTCATCAACCGCTACTTCACCAAGGATGACGGCCAATATCAGATCAGGAAGCGCATTCGTGCCCTCACCGTCTTTGGCCAGCACGACCTCGGACAGCGCGCTCCGTTTCCGCGCATAGACATGATCGTATGCCGCAACGTCCTCATCTACTTCACATCCGAGCTGCAGCAGCGCACCCTCAAGCTCTTCGCCTACTCCTTGCGCGATGGTGGCTATCTGGTGCTCGGCAAAGCTGAGTCCACTGGCAACTTCAGCGAATATTTCACGCTTCAGCACAAGACCCACAAGATCTATAAGCGCCACGGCGATCGCATCCTCATGCCACCGGCGTACATGAAAGATCCACTACACGCGTCTGTGCGGCGGCCGGAAGGGCGCGCCGTCCCGCCTAATCTGATCGCCTCGCTTGGCGATAAGGAAGATAAACAGCACGTCCGCAACCAGACTGAGAATCTCCTGCTCATGTTGCCCGTCGGCGTCGTTATGGTCGACCGCCACTACGACATCCAGATCATCAATAGCGCCGCGCGGCATCTGCTCTCGATCCACGGCTCTGCCATTGGTGAGGATTTGATTCACCTTGTTCAGAATCTGCCACAGGCCAGGCTGCGCAACGCCATCGACACCGCCTTCCGCACTCGCACGTCCACCATTCTTGACGAAGTGCCCGTCGACGAGTTGATCACTGGCACCCCGCGCTACCTCCAGATTACGTGCCACCCACAGCCCGCCGACAGTGACCAGGCAGCCTCCACTGTGGTGGTCGCCGTGCAAGACGTCACGGCTCTCGTGCAGGGACGGCGCGAAGCCGAACAACAGGCGCAGATCATCAGTGCCGACCTGCAGCACAACAAGAGCGCCGCCGACGCCGAAGCTGCTCGCCGCGATCAATTGATCGATCGGCTGGTAGATACCAATCGCCAGCTCCTCGAAGCCAATGAGGAGCTTACCAGCGCCAACGAGGAGTTGCGCAGCACCAACGAAGAATTCCTGGTGAGCGCCGAGGAGGCACAGGCATCCACCGAGGAGGTCGAGACGCTCAACGAAGAGTTGCAGGCCACCAATGAGGAGCTTGAGACGCTCAACGAAGAGTTACAAGCCACCATCGAAGAGCTCAACACCACCAACGACGACTTGCATGCCCGTAGCGTCGAATTGCAGGATCTCGCCCGCACCAGCGAGGACGAGCGGGCGCGCCTCTCAGCCATACTCGTGAGTATGGCCGACGCTGTCCTCGTCGTCAACACGAGCGGCGTCCCCATCCTGACCAACGCCGCATTCGAGCGCATGTTTGGCGCTGATCAGTCGCGCTACCGTCCACAGGACGAAAATGGCCGCGCCCTACCATCCGAACTGACGCCGCATCAGCGCGCCGCGCGCGGCGAATCGTTCACCATGGAATTCACCACCACGAGTCCCGATGGCATTCGCCACTGGTTCGAGGCCAGCGGGCAACCGGTACCCGATGCCGGTGGGCACCATCAGTGGGGAGTCGTCGTCATCCGCGACATCACCGAGCGTAGTCTCCATCGTCTACAAGACGAATTTCTCACCATGGCAAGCCATGAGCTGCGTCAGCCGCTCACGCCGCTCCTCATCAATGCGCAGATGCTGCGCAAGGCGCTGGATCCACTACCCGACGCCGATAAGCCCCGCCACCTTGCCGAGGTCTCGTTATCCGAGATCGGGCGTCTCTCGCGGCTCGTCAACGACCTGTTCGACGTCTCGCGCCTGCAATCGGGCAAGCTCACTATCCAGTTCGACCGCGTCCAGCTCAATGACCTGCTGGCACGAACGATCGAGATCGCGCAGACGCTCTCGCCGGGCATCCACATCGTTTTGCAGACAGTCAACACGCCACTCGTCGTCAACGGCGACGCCGACCGGCTCGAACAGGTGCTGCTCAACCTCCTGAGCAATGCCATCACACACGCGCCTAGCACCGAAGACATCACCGTGCTCGTGCGCGGCATCGCCCATCAGGCGGAGATTCAGGTGCAGGATCACGGCCCTGGCATTCCCGCCGCCGATCTACCCCATCTCTTCTCCCGCTTTTACCAGGCTACCAACGGTAACGTCAAAGACACCTATCGAAAAGGGTTAGGTCTGGGCCTCTACATCTCCAGAGAGATCGTCACCATGCATGGTGGCACTATTGACGTCAGCTCCACCTCAGGCCAGGGCACCATCTTCACCATCCGCCTGCCCCTGGTTACCGAAAGCGGCTCACGCCGCAACGCATAAAGCCCTGGATCGCCACACCGCGCCACCGCAGCCCCAAAACCCATTTGCGGTGGCGCGACTTTTGCCTGGGAGAGGTACTGTCACCGTGACCAACGTCGTTCTGATTCCTCGGCAGAGAACGCGATACATGCGAAACATCCAGATACCTTTCGTACATCTACGCATCCAGGCGCGAGATACATCCCTCGCTGCGCTCGCGCCCCGCAGCGTCGAGCGTGCATTCTTGCGCATCCTCGGCGTGGGGCTGATAGCCTTCGGCGTGCTCGGCTTCGTCCCGCCGCTGGTGCATAATGGCCATCTGCTCGGCGCCTTTGCCTTAAACGCCCCGCAGAACGTGCTGCACCTGCTCACCGGCGCCACCGCCCTCGTCATCGCCCGCATGCCCAAGCGCGCCCACCCCTGGTATGGCACTGCCGCCATCTCCATCTTCTACGGGCTGCTCACCATCCTTGGCTTCTCCCAACAACCCACCATCCCAGGCTTCTTCCGCGTCACCCCCGCCAGCAACCTGCTGCACCTGCTCATCGCCGTGTTTGCGCTTGTCGTCGTAGTGCTCGCCGAATATGGCCGCGTATCCCCCTCGCTTGCCATACTCAAAGCCCTCCTCGGCATACGCGCCAAGCCCAAGAAGAAGCCCGACACGCCTCCCACCAGCTCGCGCCGCAATGCCACAGCATAAGTGCCTATACACAGCTAATCCGGCTGCCACATCCGCAGCCATCCTTGACACGCCCATCTCTCCACCCGTATGCTGGTGAATGTTCATATAGGAAGGATTGGCATCCATGCCGGTTAGCCGCTAACCTCCTCCCGTTTCCTATTCACATTGCGCTCTCTCCATGCCTCTTTCTGCCCCATCGATTCTTACACCTATTTTTACGATATGCTGTATTTTCAGGAGATGAGAGCCATGTCCACAGGGCTTCCCGACTTTTTCAGGTACAACCTCTGGGCAAACCAGCGTTTGCTCAACGCCTGTGTGCAACTCTCCGATGCACAGCTCGACGCGACCATGAAAGGAACATTTGGCAGTGTGCGCGAGACCCTCATGCACCTGTTCGCCGCCGAAGAAGGCTACGCCCGGCACTTCAACTTTACGGGTCCGGCGCCTACTCCCCGACTCGCTGATCTCCCTACGTTTCCCGGCTTCGATGAGCTGCGCCGGCGAGCGCAGCGATCGGGAAACGAGCTGATTGCAGTCGCGGAGCAGGCCGACCTGAGCCAGATCCTCTATCTTGACGATGGCACCTATGAGGCGCCCGTCATTGTCGTCTTGATTCAGGCCGTCGACCACGGCATCGATCATCGCTCGCAGATAGCCACTCTGCTCAGCCAGCAGGGCATCGAGCTGCCCGACCTCGATGCCTGGGCATACAATGATGCCATGCGCGCAAGCTCGATCCAGTGACTGTACTTCCGCTAAGGTAGACGTCCGCGTAGCGACAAACAACCTGTGGCTCGTCGCTACGTGGGCATCAGATTTTCGAGCCAACTGTAACGTCAGTCCTGGACGCTAGACGCCGTCAGGCTCTGGAAAATCCGCTTGACTGCCCCCACTATCCTCCCCATGCTCCGCCGCTGCCGAAGCGCCCTCGCCAGGCAGCCCAACAACCTGCGTCAGTGCCAGGCTTCGAAAGAACCACAACGTGATAGCCACCGCGCCTATTCCCAGCCAATCCGGCTGCCCCGTCTGCAATCCCCGTGCAAGTTGCGCAGCCGCGAGCAGCGCAAAGCCCCACAACAAGATAGCCGACATAATCCCCCACGCGCGCCACATGAGCGCGGAAGGTGACCACACCTCGACATCCTCTCCGCGTCGTAGTTTCATGTATACGCGCCACCACAGCGGCAGCTGCCCATAAGCGAGAGACAGCGCAAACAGCATATGAGCGCCGATGTCGAACGCCGCAAGATTGCCCGTCCGTGCGCGTTGGAAGTCCATCACTCCATAGATGGTGAGCCCACACACATCAAGCAGTGCAACAATAATCGCCTCTCGCCTGAGGCTCGGCTCCCGCCCTCCGCCAATCTGGAAGGTCCACTGCGAGAAACGAGTCCGGCTCCGATCACGGCTATGCGACGGCATTGCGTACTTCTCCCGCTTAGCGCCTACCCCGGTTTGGACTATCCCTGACTTGCCACCAGCCCCAGCGTCGCTACTTTGTCACGGTGCTATCCAGTTCGGCCAATGCACGTTTCGGAGCCACCAGGCGATAGGCATCGGTGACGAGCCCTGCCACCTCGTCCCAATCTACTGTCACATCCAGCCATACCCCGAGCCAGCCGCGATGCCCCACATACGGCGGATAAAAGAAGCGCTCGGGCTCAGATGCGATCAATGCCTGCTGCACGACTGACGAAGCGGTACACCAGAACGCCAATCGGTCGTCGTGGTGATGATTCGCGTACGTGACGAATACTCGTTTGTCGCATACAAACCAGGTCGGCTCGCCATGGCTGAGCCGCTCACTAGTCAGAGGCAACGCCAGGCACAGCTGTCGAAGCCTGTCAAGCGGATCATCACAAGAGCAAGGCAACATGCTATGCGGCTGCTCTGACATCTATCCACTCTCCGCATCTTCAAACAAGGTAAGCGCGACCGACATCTATCGTCAGTTCGCGATCCGTTGCTCCATCCCTCACGATGCGTGCGCTTGCTGCCTACCGCCGCTGTTGCCGCCGCCCGTCATGAGCAGCCCCAGCCGCTCCTCTGGCACATCCGGCGACTCGATGCTCACGATGCGCCCTTCATACATGACGGCGATGCGATCCGACAGCGACCGGATCTCGTCCAGCTCCGCCGACACCAGCAAGATCGCCGCCCCCGCGTCGCGTTGCGTCACCAACTGGCGATGGATAAACTCGATCGCGCCGATATCCACACCCCGCGTCGGCTGTGACGCCAGCAACACCTGTGGACCGCTGCTCAGCTCGCGTGCCACCACCACCTTCTGCTGATTGCCGCCTGAGAGTGAGCGCGCAGGCGTCTCCACCGAGGGCGTGCGCACGTCAAATTGCGCAGTCAGCCGCTTCGCCCACGAAAAGATTGCGCCCAGCCGCAACACCAGCCCCCGCCACGTAAATCTCTCATCGCGCTGTCTACCGAGGATCGTGTTGTCCGCGATGGAATAGTTCAGCACCAGTCCCACACCGCGCCGGTCCTCTGGGATGTGCCCCATGCCTGCCTGGCGCGTCCTGCGTGCGCCCACATTCGTCACCTCGCGGTCGCCCACCCGGATATGCCCACCCGTCACTTTGCGAGTGCCTGCCAGTGCCTCCACAAG
>DASVOW010001060.1:0-5502 GCA_036383155.1 Ktedonobacterales bacterium | reverse complement strand
AGCAGCAGCGAGAGCAGCGTGCAGGTCAGGCAGAGGATATGGGCGGTGAACCACATGTTACCGCCGAGCGAGAGCCAGAGGTTGAGCGTGCCATAGAAGAAGACCACGCTGAAGCTGGCATTGGCCAGATGCGAGCGGCGGGTGAGGCCCGAGGCGCGTGCCTGCTCAAACAGCAGGTACAGCAGCGGAAAATTGAGGGCGGCGAGCAGCGTCGTGAACAAGATATCGCTGGTGTGCAGCCCCCAGATGGCGACGAACGGCAGGAGCACAATGGCGGGGAAGGGCGGGTAGACGATGTAATATTTGCCGTGCAGCGTAATGACATCCACGGTTCTGGAGGTGACGTGGTCGAGGTCCCAGCGCCCCTGGAGGAAGCTTTCCGCCTGAAAGATAAAGTGCGGCGCATTGGAAACGCCGGTAGGATGGATCTTGAAAAGAAGCTCGAGGGCCAAAAGGGAAGCGAGCGCGATGAGGAAGAGCAGCGCGGCCAGGATGAGATTGGGGCGGGTAAAGACGCCCGCTGGGGTATCTTCGTGTGCCTGCTGTTGCTGGGTGGGTGTGACCTGCGCGACGGCGTCGATGCTCATGTTCTTTCTATCCTGCCAGCAACTCACCGCCGGCAACAAGCGACCCGCGGGCATGCCGCGATTCTTCATCGTCACACGTCACAGCGTAGGGCACGTCTGTGACCACATGTGGCCCATTCTAAGCGAATAGGGGTCATAGGGCAATAGGCATAGCCGCTTCAGCATATACACGTATCTGCACGTTGCGCCAATCCACTCACTACAAAACAGAGATCGCGATTGTGCACTAGTGTGCTCCCAGTGCTTCCAGCCCAGCCGTGATCCCACGCAGGGTGACACCTGTACGCTCCGCAGCGCGGCTCGTCCGTAATCCGCTGCGGAGGGGGCGCTGTGCGGGCTGTTTGAGCTCGGCAGTGGAGAGCACGTCGATCAGGCTTTCGTCCAGCGCGTAATAGGCAGCTATCGCCCGCGCCCAGGCGTCACGGCTGATGAGATCGGGGCCAGCCACGTGGATGATGCCCTGGCTGTCGCGTTGTGCCAAGTGAAGCAGCGCCGTCGCGAGATCGTCAGCAAGGGTGGGCGTGTTGAACTGGTCGTGGACGACTTTAACACGCCGGCCAGCACGCAGCTCGCCAGCCAGCCAGGTGATGAAATTGGTTCTTCCGCCGGGGACGTAGCCATAGACGAGCGCCGTCCGCACCACCAACCAAGGGACATGGCCATCACAGACTTCGGCGATCGCCTGTTCGCCCTGGAGTTTGGTCCAGCCGTAGTAGTTGACCGGGCGAACAGGCGCATCCTCGACGTACGGACCCGGCTGTTGGTCGTCGCCGGGAAAGACGTAATCGGTAGAGACGTGCAGCAGCCGCGCGCCGAGCTGCACACAGGCACTCGCTAGATGACGCGGACCAGCAGCATTCGCGGCGAGCGCCTCCTCGCGGCGGGCTTCGCAGGCATCGACATTGGTCATGGCAGCAGCATTGATCACGATACTTGGGTGGACTGCCGACAATGTGTCCACAATAGTGGCACTATCGGCAAGATCGAGCGGCTGCCAGGTGACGCGGTCCGATTGCGCGGCGGGGATAGCTGGTGTAGCACCATGCGTGAAGGCATGGATGCGCGCGTCAGTTGCGGCCAGCGCGTGCTCTACGAGCTTCGCGCCAAGCACACCGCCAGCCCCAACGATTGCCAGCGTTCCAGACATCGTTCGTATCTCCGATGCAGCCATAGTGGCTATCGTGCTCCTGTCCCATTGCTTTCAGCCAGCGCCAGCGCCTGGTCGAGGAAGGCATCGGTGCGTGCCAGCACGGCGTCGAGCCACTCGCGGTGGGTGCGGTACCACGCGACGGTTTCGGCGATGCCCTCCGCGAAGCGGATGTGGGCTTCCCAGCCGAGGCGCTCACGCAACTTGCTCGAATCAACCGCATGTCGTTGTACGTGGCCCAGGCGATCCGGCACAAAGGTGATCAGATCCTGCGACTTGCCCAGCAGGTTCAGGATCTGCCGGGCGTTCTCCAGAATACTGCGCTCCTCGGCGGCGCCGACATTGAAGACCTCGCCATGCACGGTCTCAGCGGGGGCCAGCAGAATGCGGACCAGCGCCGCACAATGGTCGGAGACGTGGATCCAATCGCGGGTGTTAGCGCCGTTGCCATAGACGGGCAGTGGCCGGTCGTTCAGCGCGTTGACTATGAAGAGGGGCAGCTGCTTTTCAGGATATTGATACGGGCCGTAGTTGTTCGAGCAGCGCGTCACCACGACGGGCGTGCCATAGGTCGCCCAGTATGAGAAGGCCAACCGGTCGGCGCCGGCCTTGCTCGCGGCATAGGGCGAGAGTGGCTTGAGGGCGTCGGTCTCCAGGGAGGGGCGGCTCGTGCCATCGGGCGCCTCGGCATTGCCGTAGACTTCGTCGGTGCTGATCTGGATGAACCGCTCGACACCCAGTTCGCGCGCCGCTTCGAGCAGCGTGTAGGTGCCTTCGACGTCGGTGCGTACGAACGCGCCTGGATCGACAATGGAGCGATCAACGTGCGTCTCGGCGGCGAAGTTCAGCACCCATTGACAGCCGTGCATCGCGCGCCGCACCGTCTCGCGGTCGCAGATGTCGCCCTGGACGAAGCGGAAGCGTGGATCGTCGCGCACGGGGTCCAGATTGCGCTCATTGCCTGCGTAGGTGAGTTTATCAAGCACAACGACGTTGCACTCCGGGCGCGCCGCCAGCAGATGGTGCACGAAATTGCTTCCGATGAAACCCGCACCACCTGTCACCAACACCGTCTTCGTATCCGCCATACTGTCACCATATCTCCTGAGATGCATTCGTTGCACAGATCTGATACTCGTGTCGCGTACTTGATGTCGCGCCGCCAGCAGACGTGACGCATGGTCGTACGCCTACGTGCTCCCGTCACTATGAGCCGTTCTGCAGGCCGACTTTGCTGTAATCACCCAGCATGAGCTTGTGTCCCTTGGGTTTCATGTCGGAGGCGTGCACCTCGGCGTAGCGTCCGATCAGGCTGGCCTCGATGCGCGCCGCAACGTCAAGGATACGACTATGCTCCAGCACGATGCAATATTCCACTTCGCTGTTGTGGATGGTGACATCGTGGTGGATGGAGGAGAATGGCCCAACATAGGCATTTTCGAGTCGGGTGCGCTCACCAATAATGGCCGGTCCCCGAATGACGCTGTTGACAATCTGGGCACCCGCCTCGACCCTGACATCGCCCTGGAGCACAGAATCTGGGGAAATCGCTGCGGTGGGATCGATGCCCGGCACGAGATCGGTGAGCACCTGACGATTTGCGGCAAGGATATCAGCCATCTTGCCGGTGTCGATCCAGTAGCCTTGTAGGAGATGTGGGCGCACATCGTAGTCATGATCGATGAGCCACTGGATGGCATCAGTGATCTCCAGCTCGCCGCGCGCTGAGGGCTGGATGTGCTCAGCGGCCTCGAAGATATGTGAATCGAAGCAATAGACACCAACCAAGGCGAGGTTGCTGCGCGGATCACGCGGCTTTTCCACGAGTTGACGCACCCGCGGCTCCGTGCTCGTGTCCTCGACCTCAAGCTCGGCCACACCGAACTCACGGGGATTCTCAACCGGGGAGAGCAAGATGCGGCAGTGATAGTCACAGTCGGGGGCGGCGAAGGCATGCACGATGGGATCGAGGGATTCACCGATCAGGTTGTCGCCCAGGAACATGATAAACCGATCGGTGCCGATGAAGTCGCGCGCCGTGAGGACGGCATGAGCAAGCCCCAGGGGCGCATCCTGCTGGATGAAGGTGATGCGCACCGCAGGTCCCCAGCGCGAGCCGTTGCCGACTGCGGCGCGTATCTCTTCGTGGGTGTCGCCGACGACGATACCGAGATCGGTGACGCCAGCCGCGATGAGGCATTCGATGGCGTAAAAGAGCACCGGCTTGTTTGCCAGCGGCAGTAATTGCTTGGCACGCGTGTAGGTCAACGGACGCAGACGTGTCCCTTTGCCGCCACTGAGTATCAGTCCCTTCACCTGTTCTCTCCGAGTGTTGCTCAACGTTGCTCAACGTTGCTAAGCGCTTCGCTTCTGGCGATTGTACACCAGTGTTGCGCTCTCATCGCACTCCAGCAGTACCGGCAGCGTTGCTATTTGATCGGCGGCTCGCGCAGCCAGTTGTAGCCAATGGTCGGGTCGTCGTAGGCAATGCGCCCTTCCTCCTGGGGGTCATAGGTGCGCGAGGTCACATAGAAGAGGTGGGCGGGCTCTCCCCCAATCGCACGGCAGCCATGCGCAACCCCTGCCGGAATCTTGAGCACGGCTGATGGCAGATCATCTCCGAGATAGAGCTCCTGTGTGACACCGAACGTCGGCGACTCGGGACGGCGATCGTGCAGGGCAACAAGCAGCCGGCCCATGGGAACATGCCACCAATCGATCTGCGTCTTGTGAATGTGCCACGCCTTGACGACGCCAGGGTACATCTTGGAGTGACTGAGCTGGCCAAATCCCTCGGTGAACCAGGGATCGTCAACGCGGATCACCTCCTCGAAATAGCCGCGATCATCGGGATGGCGCGTCATTGTATGTAACACCACACCGTCGATTGTGCCCATGCGTACTGGCGCAGTGTGCGCTGGCAGGCCCTCTGCAGTGGTATCCAATCTTTTCTAGCTCCTTAGGCGTGTCTGAGCTGTGTATCTACACGTCTATATAGTCACATGCTGTAAGCACGCGGAATGGACATCATACACCCGCGCCATTGTACACCAAACTTGGCTGCGCAAGGCCATGATAGATGGTAATGTTAGCCAATATGGACTGTTCAACACGTAGCGAGCGACCAGAAATATGGAGCCGGGGGCGGCTCCCAATGTATATTTTGGTGGTCGCCATGCTGTCTCCTCCCCATTGAATGCCGCAAGTGTGCTACGCTGCTGGTGTGTCCTGTCATGGGCAGATTATCGTAGAAGCCATGGCACCACTATTGCAAGCTCACACCTTTTACACATCGTCCCGCTTTGCGTGTCATGGGCATGTTACGTATGAGTATCTGTGTCGTTGCCATCTTGTGGGTAACGATTTCATGTGTCTGGCTGGTGGCTGGCACGCGGCACGGAACGAGGTTCGTGATGTCCGCACCTAAAATGGGCGTCGGGTTGCGCGAGAACGTCATGTCGGTTACGATACGCACAATGGGGTAGACACCTACTTGCTCCATTGAGAGCAATCGCAAACAACATCCGTGTCGCATCGAATCGTCCGGCGCGGCAGACATCGCTCGGAGGATAGTGGATGGAAGCGCAGAAGCAGGACCAGAAGCGCATCGTCGTGACGATGCCGGCATACCATGCTGAGCAAACGCTCGAGAAGACCTATCGTGACATTCCCCCTGAATTGGGCGCAGATGTGCTGGTGGTGGACGACGCAAGCGGAGATCGCACGGTCGAGGTCGCACAGCAGCTCGGCTTGAAGGTCTTCGTTCAC
>DASVOW010001059.1:0-1665 GCA_036383155.1 Ktedonobacterales bacterium | reverse complement strand
TGCAGGATGCGGAGAAGCCCATCGTTCATGCTGTCGATGTCTTCAAGACCTATCGTGCCCATGGCATCGAGGTTCCTGCGCTGGCGGATATCAACCTGAGCGTGGCACGTGGCGATATGGTGGCGGTGATGGGGCCAAGCGGTAGCGGCAAGACGACGCTCTTGAATTGCCTCGCCGGGCTGGATACCGTGGATAGTGGGCGTGTGGAGATCAACGGGGTGGATCTTGCCGCGCTAAGCGATGCCAAGCGCACTGATTTTCGGGCGCGCACGATGGGTTTCATCTTCCAGAATTTCAATCTGCTGCCAGTCCTGAGCGCTGTCGAGAATGTGGAACTGCCGTTGCTGGTGCTGCGTGTGCGGCCTACCGTCGCACGGCAGCGCGCTCGTGACCTGCTGGAGGCGGTGGGACTGAAGCATCGCGAACGCCATCGTCCGGCTGAGCTGTCTGGCGGCCAGCGCCAGCGCGTGGCCATCGCTCGGGCGCTCATCAATGAACCTGCTATCGTCTGGGCCGACGAGCCGACCGGCAACCTCGATACTGAGGCCGCCGATGAGGTGATGGAGTTGCTTGAAGAGTTGAATCGAACGCGGGGGCAGACGCTGGTACTGGTGACGCACTCGGCAGACATCGGGGCGCGCGCCCATCGCATCATTCACATGCGCGATGGGCGTGTCGTGAGCTGAGCAACCAAGGTTGTGGTATGACTACGACGGCGCAGTTGGAAACGGCGCCGTGTTCACAGGCTCATCGAGCACCTGGATGGGTGGCATTGGGGGATACGGCCAGTGTTCATCTTGTGCCTGCTTCAGGACCTCCCACCGCGAGCGGTCGCCTTCGCGCCAGAAGTGGAGGTTGAGCGCATATGCACCGACGTGGAGGTGGTGCATGTAGAGGTCTCTGAGCCAGTCTGGCAGTGTTGGGCGGACGTAGAGCCTGCCGTTAGGCACGTCGGCACGTAGTCCGAGGATCGTCTGGAGCATGTGGAAGATGCTGCCGGAGGCCCATGCCTGGGGGATGTTGGCGCCGGCAGGATAGAGCACGGGGAAGTCGGTCCTCTTCCCCCGCCGCTGTAGGCCTGCGAACACCTCTGGGGGGCGGTATTGCTCGAAGCGGCGCGCGGAGTCGAATACGCCGCGGATGACGTAGTTGGCCTCGCGGTCAAGTCCGTAGCGTTTGAAGCCGGCGGCGATAATGCCGTTGTCGTGCGGCCAGATCGAGCCGAGATGATACGAGAGTGGATTGTAGGCAGGATTGTCTCTGGAGATCGTGCGAACGCCCCAGCCGCTCCACATGTCGCCCTCCAGGAGGCGGGCGGCTGTGCGCTTTGCCTTGTCAGGGTCGGCGATGCCGCTCCAAAGGCAGTGTCCGACATTCGAGGCGATGGAGGTGATCTGCTGCTTCCGCGGGTCAAGGCCATATGCGAAGCAGCCTTGATCTTCCATCCAGAAGACGTCGTTGAACCGGCGCTTGAGCGTCTCGGCCTCGTCGCGCAGCTGTTTGGCTTGCTCGGGCTCAGCAAGCGCGTCGAAGGCCTCCGCCATGCGCACCTTGGCATCATAGACGTAGCCCTGCAACTCACAGAGGCCCTTGGGTTGCGGTACTATTGTGCCGTCGGCATAGACGACGGCATCGTAGGAGTCTTTCCAGGCGAGATTCTCGTAG
>DASVOW010001058.1:0-2529 GCA_036383155.1 Ktedonobacterales bacterium | reverse complement strand
GGCCGCTCTCTGAACGGCGAATGGCCGCAGCGATTGAACGTCACGAGTTGCCCATCTTCCAGGTAGCGCGCGGCCACCAGCGCATCGGCGTACGGCGTGACGAAATCGCGATCGCCCCACAGCAGCAGCGTCGGCATCTGTAGCTCTTTCAGCCGCTCGGTAAGTGTCAGATGCACCCCCGTAAGGTTGACCCACGCTGTAAATGCCCGCGCGCCGCTCGGCACGATCTCACCCTGGGTGGTTAGCGCGTGATAAAACGCGAATTCCGGCCCATCGAGCGCTTCTTGCGGCGCCCCGTCTCTGCGCATAACGTACCGCGTGAAGCTCGGCCCAAGCCAGCGATGCACCCGCTCCGGCGCGACGGTAAAATACAGCCGAACGTCAAGCTGCAAGCCCGTGCCCAGCCCCCCAGGATCGATCAGGATCAGCCGCTTCACCCGCGCCGGATGCTCCAGTGCTAGGCTCAGCGCGGTAAAGCCGCCCATCGAGTGCCCGGCGATGTCGATCTGGCCCAACCCCTGATCGTCCAGAAAGCCAAGCACGCCTTCCCGCCAGACCGCGAGAGCGTCCTCTGCTGTCTTGCCGGTAAAAGGCGGCTTGTCCGAGAGCCCCCAACCCGGCAGATCGAGCGTGATCACCCTGCGTTTCGCCCCCAGCGACGCCAGCACTGGAGCAAAGAGCGCGCCGGCCCCGCCGCGCCCATGAATCAGCAGCAGCGGCTCACCCTCACCACACGTGAGATAGTGCAGCCGCACGCCCCCCACGACCGTATCATGCTGCTCGACGGCAATGCCTGCCGTCTCCAGCAGCCGCGCCTCGACAGCGCGAATATCGGTGGACGTTGGCAAACTGGTGATCTTCGAAGGTGGGGACATGGGGGGATACTCCTGGCGTGTCAAATGTCGCATCTAGCCTCCCCAGTATAGCCCACTTTCACCCACGACCACCCCATGCGCGCTATGTAACCGCCCGCCGCCTCACCTCCGATTTCATCCGCCCTCCCACCCATCACCGCTCGCTTTGCACGAGTCAAAAACGAATTTTCGACGAGTGATCGACGAAAAAAAGACGAGAAACAAACGAGAAAAAACGCAGACAACCACTCATTCCCGATCTATACTGCTACGAGAACACAATTTCTTCACTTTTTTCTACCCTTGCCGCAAGGCCTCTTCCCTCCAAGGATAGTGGCTAGGCGGCGAGAAAAACTGCTTTTCAAGTTATCATACTCATAAACGGCGATGTCGCCCGTTCACCCGCGAGCCGGACTTCGGCGTGACGAGCGTGACATACAGCTTGCGCAACTTACTGGTGAAAGCAGACGTAGCTACAGTGTTGAGCAGCGAGCGAAGGCAGAGAGGCCTGAATTCAAAGCTTGCGGTGCTCATGGAGTGCTGGACGGACTGGCAGTCCGTCTTCGACGATTAGCCAACTTCAGCGCTGCGGGGGGGACAACTCATGCCGAGCATGTTCGAAGACACCATGCCGCCGTTGGACAGCAGACGTCGACGTCCATGGCTGATATCGAGGGTCGGCAGGGGGCGCGCGGCGGCCACAGTTGGACGGTCGAGCCTGATCGCGCGAGCCTGGGCAGGCGCGCTTGTCCGGGGTGTTGATGGGCGACCTGGTGCGCTCGTCGAGGTGATCGGTCTGCTGCTCGGGTTTCTGCTCTTCACTCGTCTCCACTCCGCCGCGGGCACAGACGTCGCGGCCGCCACCGCCAATGCACTGGCCCTCCAGTCCACGGAACACGCCCTACACCTTGACATCGAGCGGAGCGCAAACGATTGGCTGGCCGGGCAGCTGGTCCTCAGCCATCTGGCGGTGTACCTGTACCGGTTGTACTACGCGGTGATCGCTGGTGTATTGCTGTGGGTATTCATTCGGCACGCCGCTGTCTACCGTAAGGTCCGTCGGACGCTGGTCGCGATGATGGTCCTTATCCTGCCGGTCTACTGGGCGGCGCCGATGTCGCCGCCGCGTTTCGCTCTGCCGGGTGTCGTCGACATCGTTGCCAGGTACGACATCCTGGGTCATGCCTCCCGGGACACCGGGAACGGTCAGAACCACTATTCGGCCATGCCCAGCCTGCACGTGGGCTGGTCGCTATGGTGTGCGTACGCCGTGTGGTCTGCGCTCCGGGTCGCACATCCACGCCTGGCACTGTTGTCGTGGATTTTCCCGCTGCTCATGGCGGCAGACGTGCTCGCCACGGGGAACCACTACGTGCTCGACGTCGCGGGCAGCATTGTGCTGTTGGCCGTGTCCATCGTCGCCGCGTCGATGTGGGGACGCCTCACTGAGCGCTGGCTTCCGCGTACACTGGATCGCCGTGCCTGCGCTAATGTGCAAGAATGAGCTAAGGGAAGCTGCCATTGCCCCACTGGCAGCAGTCACATGCATTCGTGCGGATGGGAGGTGCGTCATGGGAGTGGAGTGCGAGGTGACGATTGCGCCAACTACGCCGATTAACCTGAGCCGCGAGCAGTTTATCGCGCTGACCCGTGACCTCGTCGAGGAGCAGATCTT